>JBQCJC010000515.1:0-2708 GCA_051953135.1 Thermoanaerobaculia bacterium
CGCAGCGACGTGCGGCTGCCGCGACTGCGGCGTCGCGGTGTCGTTGTTCGTCTTCGCCTCGCGATCGGCCTGGAAGGTTTCACGCGAATCCTTGAAGAACGCCGCGTTCTGCTGCTTGAACGACTCGCGCTGCGCCTGAAGCTGCGCCTTCTGCTCCGCGGTCAGGTTGAGCTTCTCGGCGATCCGCGCGCCGCCGAATGCGCCGTGACGTCCATGATGTCCACCACGCTTGCCACCTTCGTGCGGCGCGGCGAACGCGAGCGTGGAGCTCAGAGCGAAGACTGCCGCGGTCGTTGCGAACCATTTCATTTTGTTTTTCATCTGACTTAGTCTCCCTTTCGCCGGGTAACGACAAATCGCACCCCTGCTTCCTTTCCGGGAAACCATGAGTTGCACGCGGCTGTCATGAACTGCACTTTCTTTGCACCAGGTCGCTATCGATGACTCGCTTTAGCTCGCGCGAGATCGCGCTGATCGCTCTCTTCTGGACCGCGCTGGCAACGCTGTCGTCGATCAATTTCCTCGTCGACCCGCGCGGTCCCGGCATTCGCCTCGGCCGTACCGGCCCGATCGCCATGACGTTCATCGAGGCGTGGACGTGGGCACTGCTGACGCCGCTGATTTTCTGGATCGTCGCCCGTTACTCGGGTGCAAGCTGGGGCCGCCTGACGCTATTCATCGTCATCGGCATTGCGCTCGCGATCGGCATCTATGTCTTCTTCGATTTCGTGCGCGAGCTCGTGTTCGAAGTGCAGCCGCGACGCGGCGGCGCTGCGTTCGCGCCGCTGCGAGGCATCGCGCGATTCCGATTCGCGAATCACTTTCTCGTCTACTGCGGCGTGCTCGTCGCGGGCTACGCGCGACTCTTTTTTCTTCGCGAGCGCGAGCGCGCAACGGAAGCGGTTGCGTTACGCGCACAACTCAGCGATGCGCGACTCTCCGCTTTGCGCATGCAGCTCAATCCGCACTTTCTGTTCAACACGCTGCACGCGATCTCAGCGCTGGTGGAGCGCGATCCGAGCGGCGTGCGCAAAATCATCGCGAGACTCTCGGAACTGCTGCGACACACGATCGACAGCAACGCGAGCGCGGTCGTGCCATTGCGCGAAGAGCTCGCGTTTCTGAAGCGCTACATCGAGATCATGGAGATCCGGTTTCAAGGCCGCCTGCGCGTGACGATGAATGTCGACGATGACGCACTCGATGTGCCGGTGCCGAATCTCATCCTGCAACCGACCGTCGAGAACGCTCTGGAGCACGGCGCAGCGCGCGCGCTCGACGAAGGACAGCTGCTCATCGAAGGACATCGCGATGCCGTGGGACTCACGCTCATCGTGCGCGACAACGGTCCTGGTCTCGATGAGAGCGCGCCCACGGGCGTCGGCATCGCGAATACGCGCGCGCGTCTCGCGCAACTTTACGGAGACGCGAGCGCGCTCACGCTCGCGCGCGCGAGTGAAAGCGGCGGCGTGATCGCGACGATCACGATTCCGATCGGAGGCAAATGATGCGCGTCGTGATCGTGGACGATGAGTTGCTCGCACGACAGCGCATCGAAGATCTGCTCGCGAAGGAAGAGCAGATCGAGATCGCTGGAATCGCGACGAACGGCAACGAAGCGGTGACTGTGATTCAGGACGCGCATCCCGATCTCGTGTTCCTCGACATGCAGATGCCGGGACTCACGGGCTTGCAGGTCGCGGAGCAACTCGGCGATGCGATGCCGGTGACGATCTTCGTGACGGCGTACGATCAATTCGCGATTCAGGCGTTCGAAGTGGCGGCGACCGATTACCTCGTGAAGCCGTTCGATGACGAGCGTTTCGCGCAGGCGCTGAAGCGCGCGCGACTCGCGATCGAAGCGCGCAAGCTCGCGCAGCCATCGAAGTATCTCGAGCGCATTCCGGTGGAGATGCGCGGTCAGGTGCGCGTGGTTCACGTGTCGCGCATCGACTACATCACCGCAAGTGGTCCGTACGCGGAGCTGCACGTCGGCGAGCGTGTGTTCGCGGTGCGCGAGCGAATGCAGGCGCTCGAGGAGCAACTCGATCCAGCGCACTTTTTCCGCATTCATCGCAGCGCGATCGTGCGACTCGATCGCGTCGATGCGCTGTTGCGCGGCGCGGGCGGCGATTACGCGGTGCGGTTGAAGGATGGAACGGAGCTCAGTGTGAGCCGCAACAAGCGCGATGAACTGGAGGCCAGGTTGTAGACGTCGTGTTACGAACGTCGCGTTTCGCGATTCATGGCAGTCCGGTTGCGATGGAGGAGCGCAGTTGTGATCGTCCAAACGGAGGAACCCATGAAATTCTCGAAGAAAAACGCAGGAATCGTCGCAACGTCGCTGTTCGCCGTCTCTCTCTTCTCGTTGTCCGCATTCGCGGATTCACGTCCTCGGAACGAGTCATGGCGCGGCAATGATCGTTATGAGCGACGCGATGACCGTCGCGATCGCACCGCCACGATCGGCGGCGTCGTCGAGCGCGTCGACTTCCGCCGCGATGTCCTCGTGCTGCGCGAAGCGCGCAGCGGACGCTCGATCGTCGTCGACATGGATCGACTCGATCAGGCGCGCCGCCGTCGCGCGTAATTGACCGCCCTTCGCCGGGGCTATTACGTACGCCACACCGGCGATTGGGATGGCGATGGCTTCGTGGCATATCGCATCGACGAATTTCGATACAACGGCCGCCACACTCGCCGGTAAA
>JBQCJC010000516.1:0-9169 GCA_051953135.1 Thermoanaerobaculia bacterium
GTGTTGATGGCGGTGCTGCTCGAGTTGAAGTACTCGAAGGAAGAAATCCTCGAGGCGTACTGCAACGAAATCTACCTCGGGCAAAACGGCGCGGTGCAGATCGTCGGCGTCGAGCAGGCCTCGCAGGTTTACTTCGGAAAGAAGGTCACGTACCTCTCCGTCTCCGAGGCCGCGACCATCGCGGGCATCATCCGCTCGCCGAATGCGCTCACGCCGCTCAAGTATCTGCAGCGCGCGCAGGACCGCCGCAACGTCGTGCTCAAAGGCATGCTCGAGACCGGCGCGATCACGCAACGTCAGTACGACGAAACGATCGCGACGCCGTTGCAGCTCACGCGATTCCCTCGCACGTCGCGCAGCGCTCCGTTCTTCGTCGACCTCGTGCTCAAGCAACTGCGCGAGACCTATCCCGAAACGCAACTGCAGACTGACGGCCTCCGCATCTTCACAACGCTCGACATGCTCATGCAGCGCTCCGCGGAGAAAGCGCTCGACGACGGCATCGGCGATCTGCAGAAGAAATACAAAACCATTCGCACGTCGCAGACGCCGCTCGAAGGCGTGGTGCTCACGATCGAGCCGGGCTCGGGTTACGTGAAGGCGCTGGTCGGCGGCCGCACGTATTCGAAGACGCAGTTCAATCGCGCGATTCAAGCGCGACGTCAGCCGGGATCCTTGTTCAAACCGTTCGTGTACGTCACGGCGATGGATCCGGCGCGCGGCGATCAGGCACTGAATGCATCGACGGTGCTCGATGATTCGCCGATCTCGGTGAAGAGCGGCGCGTCGATGTGGCGTCCGCAGAATTACGACAATCGCTTCCACGGCCGCGTGACCGTGCGTGAGGCGCTCGCGCAGTCGTACAACATCCCCGCGGTGCGTGCGGCGATGGATGCGGGCGTGCCGAATGTGATCAAGACCGCGGGCAACATCGGCGTCGAATCGCATCTCGCTCCGTATCCGTCGGTGTCGTTAGGCGCGTTCGAAGTGACGCCGCTCGAAATCGCGTACGCGTATTCGGTCTTCGCGAACCTCGGCGTGAAAGCCGAGCCGGTGTCGATCCTCGCGGTCGTTGCTCCCGATGGCAAATTGCTCGAGACGCGCAACGTGAAGATGAAACGCGTCGCGCCGGCGAGCGTGTGCTACGTCATGAACGACATCCTGAAGGATGTGTTCGTGTACGGCACCGCGGCCCGCGCGCGATCGCTCGGGTTCGAGCACGAGTTCGCGGGCAAGACGGGTACGACGAACAACTATCGCGATGCGTGGTTCATCGGCTACTCGCCGCGCATTCTCTCGCTCGTGTGGGTCGGCTTCGATGATGGACATTCGACGCGCCTCGCCGGCGGTGAAGCGTGTCTGCCGATCTGGACGAAGCACATGAATCGCATCGACGGTCTCGTCGCGGATGTGCCGTGGCGCAAACCGGATGACGTGACGGAGCGCGAGATCGATCCACTGAGCGGCATGCTCGCCACGCCGTACTGCCCGTCGACGCGTAGCGAGGTGTACGTCGCAGGCACCGAGCCGCACTCCGTTTGTCCGCTGCACGCGGGAAGTGGCGAACCGAGTCCGTACTGGCCGGAGCCGCTCGATCGCGGACAGGATCGCTCGATCGTCGAAGATCAACCGACGCGCGGCGCCGATCCCGCAACCGCGGCGGAGCAGCAACGTCGCGCGGAAGAACAACGGCGCAAAGCGAAGGAGCCTTCGATTCGCAGATTGCTGCGACGAATTTTCGGCGACGGGTAAATGAGCGATGCGCGTACGAATCGTTTTCGTCATCTTTCTTCTCGCGACGCTTGCAGCGCATGCACAGGAGTTCGAGCGCGTCCTCATTCCTGTTGCAGTGCTGGATGTGCGGGGCGCGCATGACTCGGTGTGGCGCTCGGAGTTGTGGGCGCATCTTCGCGCGGATGGTGTGACGATCCTTCCGCTGCGCATTGCGGACGCGCAGCCGTTGCGAGCCGGAAGTCAGACGGTGCCGATCTTCCTGACGGCTGGCAGCCAGGCGCCGGGACAATTTCTGCGGGTCACGCGCGAGTTGATCGATACGGTTGAATTCAATCTGCGCGTGCGCGACATGTCGCGCACACTCGAGACGTGGGGTACGGAGATTCCGGTGGTGCGCGAATCCGAGTTTCGCCGCCAGCCGATTTCGCTTCTGCCCATTCCGGTCGACTCCAACTTTCGCAGCATGGTGCGAATCTATTCGCCGAGTGAAAACGGCGGGGAGGTGCGGATTCGTATCACTCGCATCGGAACGCTGTCCGATCATCGTGTTGTACACGAAAGCGTGTACACCCTTGCCGCGCCGGAGTTGCCCTCGCCGTACACGCCCTCATTCCTGCAACTCGCGATCGATGATCTCGCCGGTAACGAACCGGGCGTCGTTCGCGTCGACGTCGAGCCGATCGGCGAGCTGCCGATCTGGGCATTCGCGTCGACCACCAACAACATGACGCAGCACTTCACGACGATCGCGCCGCGGTGATCGCAGCTTCGTTATCCTCGTGCGCGTGAAGTTCGTCATCACGCTCCTCTTCACGCTCACGCTCACGCTCGCCGCGCAGCAACGCGTTCCGATTGCAGCCGCGCGCGCGCAGAAGATCGGGACGACCGTCACGGTCATGGGGCTCGTGACGGTTCCGTCGGGTGCATTCGCGTCGTCCGCGGACAACGGATTCGCGATCGCCGATCAAACCGGCGGCATCTGGATCACGACAAAAGACGAGATGCAGCTCGCGATGAACGCGAGCGTGCTCGTCACCGGCACGCTCGCCACGGCGAACGCGAAGATCACGATCAACGCGACGAAAGTTACGCCGCTCGATGGCGAGACGCTTTCCGTTGCGACCGGACAAGTTGGCCCCGCAATACTCGGCGACATCATCACGATCGAAGGAACGATCACGCGCGTCGTCGACGATCAACCGTACGGCACGAAGATCTTCGTGAACGACGGCAGCGGCGAGACGCAGGTGTTCGTCGCGAGCTCCACGAAGATCGCCGCGAAGTTCGAGCCGGGACGCACGATGCGCGCGACCGGCTTCGGCAGCGTGTACGACACGACGTACGAAGTGGAAGTGCGCACGCGGAGCGACATCGAGTTTCCGCGGCGATTCATCAGCGAAGACATTCCGCGTTTCTGGAGCGCGTACGACAAAGCGCTCGCCGTAGCATCGATCGATGCGCGCGCGAAGATCTTCGAAGACGAATACATCGCGAAAGGCACGCCGGGCCTGCGCGATTACTTCGAATCGAAAATCAAATCGGCGCGCTCGCTCGCGGAGTTCGTGATCGAGCATCGCGCGTACTACGACAGCATTCGCGCGAACTCGTTGCGCATCGCCGATGAGGAGCCGCGCATTCGCGTCGCGCTGCAACGATTGAGCGAGCTCTATCCCGACGCGATCTATCCCGATGTGTACTTCGTGATCGGACGATTGAATTCGGGTGGGACGATCTCGTCACGCGGTTTGTTGATCGGCGCGGAGATGTACAGCATCGACGCGAACACGCCGCTCGATTCGCTCGCACTCGGCACGCGCCGCATCGTCAATCGCGTCGATGCGCTGCCGCACACGGTCGTACACGAGCTCGTGCATTTTCAGCAGCAACCGACCGGTACGGAGAACCTGCTGTTCGGCGTGATGATCGAAGGCGGCGCGGAGTTTCTCGCGGATCTCGTGCTGCCCGCGCCGCGCAAGCCGTTCTTCCGCGAATGGGGCGAGGCGCACGCGCAAGAGGTGTGGACGAAGTTCGAGAACGACAAGAACTCGATGGACTGGTCGAATTGGATCGGCGGCAACGCGAAGGCCACTGAGCAATGGCCCGCGGACCTCGGCTACTACGTCGGATACGAGCTCGCGAAGCGCTACTACGACGGCGCGTCCGACAAGAAAGCTGCCGTGCGCGAGTTGCTGAACTTTCAGGACGCGAGCCGCTTTCTGCATTGAGCGTACGATCACGCGATGAACAAAGCGGATTTGTTCGCGGCGCTCGAAGAGCAGGAGCGCGTGAGCATCGAGTACTGGAGCGCATTCGACGTCGATGCATTCTTTCGACCGATCGGCGAATCGTGGTCACCCGCCGAGACCGTGCGTCATCTCGTCAAGTCGATCCGCCCCGTCACGAAAGCTCTCGGCATGCCGAAGCTCGTGTTACGCGTGATGTTCGGCAAACCGCAACGCGCGGCGGAGAGTTACGACGCACTCGTCACGCGCTATCGCGGTTTACTCGCAGAAGGCGGAAACGCCGGACGATTCGCGCCGTCGCCGCGTGATGAAGCGGATCGCGATGCATGGCGCGCGCAGATTCTTCGCGAATTCACGGATGCCAATCGCGTGTTGCGCGCGGCCGTCACGAAGTGGCCCGATGCGAAACTCGATCGCCTCCAGTTGCCGCATCCGCTGCTCGGCAAATTGTCCGTGCGCGAGATGTTGTACTTCACGCTGTATCACCTGCGACATCACGTCAGCGTCGTCGAGCGGCATTTGCGAGAGACAATGAGCCGTGCCGTTTTACGTGACGACGATCGAGTCACCGCTGCCGCCTAGTGAAGCGGAGAAAGCGCTTCGCGAGATCATTCGCGAGCAGCGGACCCTCGGTGAGCGCGTTTCTGATTCATTCTCGTGGGGCAGTCAAGGGCCGCCGTTCGAAGGCACGATCGACGGCCAGCGTTTTCGCATCCGGCGAATCATTCGTTATCGCAATTCTTTTCGTCCCATCATTCGCGGTTCGTATGCGACCGGCCCGGCCGCCGGAACGGAACTGCAGCTCACGATGCATGTAAATCCGTTCGCGCTCGCGCTCCTCATCGTCTGGTATGCCGTTGTGCTCGGGACGCTGGCCAACGCGCCCGCAGACTGGTTCGGTTGGTGGTTCATCATCTTTGGGCCCGTGGTGATGACGCTCGGCGCATTTTTCGGCGAAGCGTTTTACGCGCGACGTCTCATTCGCCAGGCATTGGAGCGATGATGTTCATCACTGTTCGCGATGCGTTTCGACGATTGAATACGAGATTGAATGAAGCAGATCGACGTCATCGCGCATGTCATCCAACTTTCCATCGCTCCCGCGTTCCTGTTGTCCGGCGTCGTGGCGTTGCTGAACGTCATCAGTAATCGCCTCGCACGGATCATCGATCGTGCGCGCGAGCTCGAGCTGATTCTGCCGACACTCGATGAACGCGCCGCGAAGCCGGTGCTCGAAGAACTGCGCGTGCTTTCGCGTCGCGGAAAGCTCGTGTATCGCTCGATCAGCTTCTCCACAACCTCGGCGTTGCTGCTTTGCTTCGTCATCGGCGCACTGTTTCTCAGCGCGATGGCGCATTACTCGATCAGCATCGTCGTCGGCGCACTCTTCGTCGCCTCGATGGCCATGCTCACCCTCGGCCTGCTCTTCTTCCTGCGCGAAGTGTTTCTAGGCATACAGACCTTTCAGGTCGGGTTACCGGAAAAATCGTGAAGAAGAACCGAGTGAGCGACGAGCAACCACCGCTGCCGAATGGCGCGGTGCGCGGCGATGTGAGCAAGCAGCACTTCTGCCGCTATCACAACACGGGCAAGGCGTTCTACGTCGACGAGCCGCGCACGTGCGTGCAATGCGGCGAAGACTTCGTGTTCTACGCGCAGGAACAGAAGTACTGGTACGAGACGCTCGCGTTTCACCTCGACTCGCAATGCATTCGTTGTCTCGCGTGCCGCAAATTGCGTCGCAGCCAATTCGCGCTTGGCCAGCAGATCGGCAACGCGCGCAAAGAATTGAAATCGAAGCCCGACGATCCGCGCGTTCAGCTCGAACTTGCAAGCGCAACCGTTCGGTTGCATGAGCGCGGAGGCGGCGGCGATCTGAATGAAGCGATCGCCGCGGCGCGCAAGGCGGGCGAGCTCTGGCCGGAGTCCGCAGAGCCTCTGTTTTGGGAGGCAAAAGCGCACCAACTCGCCGGACGAGATGCGAAAGCGAACGACTTGTTTGCGCGCTTTCTCGAGGTGGGACGAAAAGTGCATCGGCTCGCGAAGCTCGTGGCGGAAGCCGAGGAGCTGAGACGAAAGTAGGTATCCTTTCGAGAGAACATGACCGCCGCCGTCCAACCGCAGCCATCCGCGCCGAAACTCTTCACCCGTCTTCGCACGCGGGCCGATGAGTCTTTTCATTACATCGGCGGACTCACCGACCTCGCGGTGCAAACCGTGCAGCAGTTCCGCCGCGCGCCGATCGAGCGCCCGTTGCTCATCGCGCAGCTGGATCAGATCGGCGTGCGCTCGATGTCCATCGTCATCATCACCTCCGCGTTCATCGGCATGGTGCTCGCGCTGCAGACCGCGTACGCGCTCGAAGACTTCGGCGGCAAACTGTTCGTCGGTACGATCGTCTCGCTCTCGCTCGTGCGCGAGCTCGCGCCCGTGCTCATGTCGCTGATGGTTGGAGGCCGCGTCGGCGCCGGCATGGCCGCGGAGCTCGGCACGATGAAAGTCACCGAGCAGATCGACGCGCTGCGTGCGCTGGCGACGAATCCCGTGCGCAAACTCGTCGTGCCGCGCGTGCTCGCGACGACGTTGATGTTCCCGCTCCTCACCGTCGTCTCCATCGCCCTCGGCATCCTCGGCGGATTGCTCATCGCCGTCGCCAACCTGCATCTCAGCGCGAACTACTACCTGCGCAGCGTCATCGAGACCGTGAAGTACAACGACCTCGCATCCGGCATCGGCAAAACATTTTTCTTCGGATTCTCGACCGCGCTCATCGCCTGCTACAACGGCCTGCGCACGAGCGGCGGCGCGGACGGAGTGGGACGCTCGACGACGCAGACCGTCGTCACCGGCGCGATCACCGTGTTGATCATGGACTTCTTCCTCACGAAGCTGTTTTTGTTTTTGTTCTGATGGAGAGCGGGAGAGTCCGCCGTCGTGATCGCCTGAGCTGGCCACGATCTTGAACGCGGCGGACCAAGTATCATGCGCTGCGAACTGAGAATAAGTTCGCCGTCACCGCACTCATCATGAGCGAAACCATTACCGTGCCGGATCGCCGAGCGACCGCCCGAGGCGAAGATCGCCGCAGAGCGGTGCGCGAGCCGTTCGTCGAATTTCACGACGTGCACAAGGCCTACGGCCCGAAGGCGGTGCTGCTCGGCGCGAATTTGCAGGTGTATCGCGGCGAAGTGCTCGTGATCCTCGGCGGCTCCGGCACCGGCAAGTCCGTCACCCTGCGGCACATGCTCGGACTCGAAGCGCCGGACGCGGGTCGTGTGATCGTTGAAGAAGAAGACATCACCGATCTTCCCGAAGAAGAGCTTTACAGGATCCGCAAAAAATTCGGGATGCTTTTTCAGAGCGGCGCGTTGTTCGACTCGATGACCGTGTTCGAGAACGTGGCCTTTCCCTTGCGCGAGCACACGGACATGAGTGAAGAAGAGATCGCGCGCAACGTGCGCGAGAAACTCGAGCTCGTGAATCTTCCGAACACCGAGCACCTCATGCCCGTCGATCTTTCCGGCGGCATGCGCAAACGCGTCGGCCTCGCGCGCTCGATCGTGCTCGATCCGAAAGTGATTCTTTACGACGAGCCCACCACCGGTCTCGATCCGATCACCTGTCAGACGATCAACGAGCTCATCGTCGATCTGCAGACGAAGCTCAGCGTCACCTCCGTGGTCGTCACGCACGACATTCAATCGGCGTTCTTCGTCGGCGATCGCGTCGCGTTCCTGAATCAGGGCGTGTTCGAATGGGTCGGCACGATGGATGATGCGCGCGATTCCGATCATCCGAAATTACGAGAGTTCCTGAAGGCCAGCGCCGTCGTGGCGGCGCAGCCGACGAAGAAGTCCTGATATGGCGAAAACGACGACAGAGAAGACGACGCGCGTCGGCCTGCTGGTTTCCGGCGCGCTGATCATCCTGATGGTGTTCCTGTTCTTCATCGGGTCGGAGCAGAAGATCTTCGCTCGCAAGAACGAATACGAAGTGCGGCTCGAGAACGTGACCGGTCTCGCCGAAGGAAATCCGGTGCGCATGTCCGGCGTGACCATCGGCACGATTCGGGATATCAAACTGCCGTTCGATCCGAAGCAGAAGCAGGTCGAGATCCTCGTGATGATCGATCGCAAGTACGCCGAGCGCGTGCGCGGCGATTCGCGCATTCGTCTGAAGAAACTCGGGCTGCTCACCGGCGACAGCTACATCGACGTCACGCCCGGCACACCGCGATTCCCGCCGCTGGAACCTGGTTCGATCATTCCGTCGCAACGCCAGACCGATGTCGAATCGATCATCTCCTCGGGCGAGGATCTGATGGACAACTTCGTCCAGATTTCTTACTCGCTCAAGAACGTCCTGCAGCGCATCGACCGCGGTGAAGGTCTTCTCGGCGAGCTCACGACGTCGCCCGACACCAAGCAGCGCGTCACCGACACGCTGCTCACGACGCTCAACAAGACGAACGCCGCGCTCACGCACATGGAGAGCGGCAAGGGCGTGATGGGCAAGCTCATTTACGACGATGCGTACGGCGATCAGCTCACGCAGTCGCTCGGCAGCGCCGCAAATTCGCTGGCCGCGATCACGGGCAACGTGCAGCGCAGTTTCGAATCGAACGACGGCGCGGTGCCGGCGCTGATGAATGATCCTGAGGCGAAGGCGAAGATTTATGCGGTGATCTCGAATCTGCAAACCACCTCGGACAACCTCGCGAAATTCACCTCGTCCATGCAGCAGGGACAAGGTCTCGTGCCGCGCCTGCTGAACGACAAAGAGTACGGCGATCAGGCGCTCACCGAGTTCACCTCGCTCGTGCGTCAGCTCAATGAAGTCGTGACGAAGATCAACAACGGCGAAGGCACGGCGGGCAAAGTCGTCAATGATCCCGCGATCTACGAGTCGGTGAACGATATCCTCATCGGTATCAACGAATCGAAACTCCTGCGCTGGCTGATTCGCAATCGACAGCAGGCCGGCATCAACAAACGCGCCGAAGAAACGCAGAAGGTTCCGGCCGCACCGACCGCGACACCGCCGCCGATCGAACCGGTGCCGCCAGTGGAACAGGTGGTGCCGCCAACCACGGTGACGGACACGACAGGGACGCAGTAGACGCGGGTCGCCCGCTTACACCCCGCCGGACACCGGGCATCATGTCCGCGTCACGCCGCAGGGAAGTCGGCGGT
>JBQCJC010000517.1:0-3208 GCA_051953135.1 Thermoanaerobaculia bacterium
CCGTATCCGTTCGCCCACTCCGCCTTCACAACGACGCCATCGGCCGGCGAGCGGACCGGCTGGCCCACGGCCGACGAGATATCGACTGCGTTGTGCTGACCTGCTTCGCCCGTGAATGGATCCGAGCGGCCGCCGAAACCGTCCGTGAGGATGCCGCGGACCGGGGCGATGGAGGGAGTGGAAGAAAGAAGGCGGGACTGGGCGGTGAACTTCTGTTCGAGCTCGTTCAGATCTTTCGTCAGATTGTGCGAGCGGAACGACATCTTGTCGATGTCGTCGCGATACGGGCTGGCGGACGCTTCATCGGTGCGAAGACCGCCCGAACCGCCCTGCGCGCTCTCATCGAGCGTGGTGATGCCGGCGATGATCGCCAGCTTGCGCGTCCGGTCCTCGACGGTACGGAGTTGCGTGCGAAGTGAATCAACTGACTTCCCGAACTGCTCGTTGGCTGACTGCAACTCCTTGTTTTCGCGGCGCAACTTCGACAACTCATGCGTCTGAGACAGAGACGTGAAGTACTGAACCGAAAAGAACGTCGAGAGACACAGTGAAGACGTGACGAGAGAGATGATCGAGAAGAGCAGGCGGTGCGAGACCTTCAACTTTCTGAACTTGGCCCGCGCGTGCGGGACAAAAATGATCGTTGAATAACGCTGATCCATGCGAGCTCTCCGTGTAAATGAAAAGTGAACTGGGCCGTTCGTGAGCGCGTATTCTGGTGAAGGAAGGACGGCGAGTCAACGAAAAACTCGCCCTAAATACACCACTTTAGGAATCTCTTCCGTTACAGCTAAACCCTCGCAGAATAAGCACTTGCAGGCCCTGTTTATGGCGAAACCGCATATTCGGCCGAGATGCTGTGATGTTTCCATGCATAATGGCAAATAACATCACGGCTTCCACGTCGAAGGCACGATCGTGCTCACACCACCTGGTGTTTCCCGTCACGTAATTCCACGGATGCTAGAATCCGCCGCGCCGTTCGGCGAATACGGTTTTCTGAACAATTGAGGAACGGCGAGGTCTGATCTTCCATGCGAGCTGACTGGCACACCTACTTCATGGGCATCGCCCACCAGGCCGCGACCCGCGCGACCTGCAACCGCAACCACGTCGGAGCGGTCATCGGTCGCGACCGCACTGGTCTCTCCACCGGCTACAACGGCTCGATCCGTGGCTTGCCGCACTGCGAAGAGCAGGGCTGCATCGTCGAGGACGGCCACTGCATCACCACCGTGCATGCCGAGGCGAATGCGATTCTGCAGGCGGCGAAGAACGGAGTCTCGGTCGACGGCGCGGAGCTCTACACCACCGCTTCGCCGTGCTGGAACTGCTTCAAGCTCATCGCCAACGCCGGCATCCGCAAGATCGACTACGGCGAGTTCTATCGCGACGAGCGTTCGCGCGAGACCGCGGAGAAGATCGGCATCGAGCTCGTTGACCTCAATATCCCGGCTCTGAAATAGTCGGCGCTTGCCGATGCTCATTCTCGCCGCCGATACCTCACTGCCGATTCTCTCCGTCGCCGTCATCAACGACGGCACACTCGTTGGCGCGATGGCGCTCGAAGGGCGTGGCTCGCGCAACGAGAAGCTTCTCCCCGCGATCGACTGGCTCCTCGGCGAGAACTCAATCGAACGTTCGTCGATCGATCTCTTCGCGGTGACGCGCGGTCCCGGCTCGTTCACCGGCGTGCGCATCGGACTGGCGACGATTCAGGGACTCGCGATGGCGCTGCGCAAACCGGTGTGCGCGATGTCGACGCACGAAGCGATCGCGTTCGGTCATGGTGGTCGCGTGACGATCGCCGATGACGCGGGTCGCGGCGAGTTGTATCTCTCGACGTTCGACGAAGGGCGCGAGATCGCGGCGCCGCAACTCGCGAGCGAAGCCGGCGAAGATCGCGTGATTCGCGTCGCCGAGTTTCTGCAGCACGACAACGTCGCGTTGCGTTGTGCGCGGCGTGCGATGGAGATCGAACAGGCCGGCGAAGGTGATCGTTATCGCGATGTCACGCCGATCTACGTGCGGCTGGCGGAGGCCGAGGTCAAACTGCGGCAGAAGCAGAATGCCTGAGGGAGTGCAGATCGCGAAGGCGATGCGCGCCGACATCGACGGCATTCATCGCATCGAAGACGCCTCGTTCCCCGCGCCGTGGCGCCGCGAGTTTTTCATCGGCGAATTGATGTCTGACGGCCGCTTCAACGTCGTCGCAAAACGCGACAACGTCGTGATCGGATATTTGTTTGCGATGTGGATCTTCGACGAGATGCACGTCAACAAAATCGCGGTCGACGAGAGCGAGCGCCGCAAGGGAATCGCCGACACGTTGATGGATGCGTGCTTCGCGTTCGCGCGCGAGCACAAGGTGAAAACGATCTCGCTCGAAGTGCGCAAGTCGAATCACGGCGCGCAGGAATTCTACAAACACCTCGACTTCAAATCGTCGTACCTGCGGCCGCGCTACTACCCCGATGGCGAGGCCGCGGTGGTGATGATTCGCGAGCTGTGAGTCACTCGCGCCAGCGCACGAGATACTCGTTCGGCCGCGTGAGTCGCGCGTGCAACTCTTTCGCGACGTCGTTGCTCGCCACCATCAGCGTCGCACGACGATCCATCTGCGCGAGTTGATCCGACGTCACCGGCTCTTCTTCGAGCAGCGCGACGAGCGGATCGGGCGAGACCCACTTTCCTTCGAGTGAGCGAATCATGCCGAACAGATCGATCGTCTCGATCACGAGACTCTTGTCCTTCGCGACACCGAAGCCTTCGTTCGCGAGCACAGTGCCGGGCACACGCACGATCATGCGCGCCGGGAACGGATTGAAAATCAAATCCGCATCCTCGGCGAACGACTGCGCGCGTCCTTCCTTCTCATCCATGATCGACGCGATGTCGTCCATCGCATTGCGAACGTCATCGACGAGCGGCTGCTCTTCCTCGAGCACGATCGGCTCGAGACCGTCTTCACTTTTCTCTTCGAGAATCGCGGCGAAGAGCCATTTCGCGCGACCGGGATTCGAATCCATGTACGCGTACACGTGCTGGATCGCGTTGAAGTACTTCGCGACGGACTGACTCCACGTCGTCAGCTCGCGATTGAACTCCGCCTGCTGTTCGCGCGTCGCGCGCGAGCTCGTGCCGGGATAGAACCGCAACTCGCGCCAGCCATCGCCGCGCATCGTCTTCACGGTGATGTTCGTATCGG
>JBQCJC010000518.1:0-3824 GCA_051953135.1 Thermoanaerobaculia bacterium
GTCGTGTCGTACATCGACAGCCGCGCCAAGGCCCAGTAAGGACAAAGCCAAAGGAGGACGTAGGACGGGCTTCAGCTCGTCCCCTTGAAGAAAGTGGACGGGTTGAAGCCCGTCCTACGTTTCTTCATTCGCGCATTTCTCGCTGCATTTTTCGAAGGAGCCGATTTCTTGAGCAAACGTCGTGTCGTGGTGACCGGTCTTGGAATGATCTCGCCGCTTGGCGTCGGAAACGAGGCCACGTGGCAGGGATTGATCGAAGGCCGTTCCGGCATCGGACGCATCACCAAGTTCGACGCCAGCGCGTACACGGCGCAGATCGCCGGCGAAGTGCACGGCTTCGATCCCGAACAGTGGATCGACAAGAAAGAGGTCAAGAAGTCCGATACCTTCATTCACTACGCGCTCGCGAGCGCGCAGATGGCGGTCGATGACTCCGGTCTCGAACTGGCGAAGGAAGACGGCGATCGCGTTGGCGTGATCATCGGCTCGGGCATCGGCGGACTTCCTCTCATCGAGCAAATGCACTCGAAGCTCCTCGAGCGCGGCCCGTCGCGCATCTCGCCGTTCTTCATTCCGGGACTGATCGTGAATCTCGCCGCGGGGCAGATCTCGATCAAGTTCGGCGCGAAGGGTCCGAGCTCCGCACCGGCCACCGCGTGCGCGACCGGCGCACACGCGATCGGCGATGCGATGAAGATCATTCGCTACGACGAAGCGGACATCATGTTCGCCGGCGGCAGTGAAGCGGTCATCACGCCACTCGCACTCGGCGGCTTCGCGGCCATGCGCGCGTTGTCGACACGCAACGATGATCCCGCGACGGCATCGCGTCCGTGGGACGCGGAGCGCGATGGCTTCGTCATGGGCGAAGGCGCGGGTGTGCTCATTCTCGAAGAACGCGAGCACGCACTCGCACGCGGCGCAAAGATTTACTGCGAGCTTTCGGGCTACGGTATGTCGAGCGACGCGTTCCACATCACCTCGCCGGCGGAAGACGGCGACGGCATGGTGCGCGTGATGAACCGCGCGCTGAAAGATGCGGGGCTTACGCCGAAAGACATTCAGTACATCAACGCGCACGGCACGTCGACACCGGTCGGCGACAAGACTGAGACGCTGGCGATCAAGCGCGTGTTCGGCGAGGACGCGTACAAGGTCGCGGTGAGCTCGACGAAGTCGATGACCGGCCATCTCCTCGGCGCCGCCGGCGGTCTCGAGTCCGCGATCGCGGCGATGACGGTGAAGACTGGCATCATCCCGCCGACGATCAACTACAAGAACCCCGACCCCGAGTGCGATCTCGACTACGTGCCGAACCAGGCACGCACGATGGAAGTCGAGCACGTCCTGTCGAACTCGTTCGGCTTCGGCGGAACGAACGCGACACTGGTGTTCTCGAAGCACAGATAAGCGGTAGTCGGTTGTCAGTAGTCGGTTGTCGGGAGAACCGCCTCGCGACCTCACCGGGTTTGCCAGCCACGTTTTCAATACCGTGATCCTCGTCTCTTGCGCGCATCAACTTTGCAACGTAAAGTTCTCGTTATGCGCTCAACTTCACCCTCGTCGCTCCCGACTACCGACTACCGACAACCGACGACCATCTTCGACATCGCTCTCATCGGCGCCGGTCTCGCCGGGCTTCGCTGCGCTCGCCTGCTCGCCAGTCGCGGCCTTCGCGTCGTGATGCTCGATCGCAAGCCATCGATTGCCGGGCCGGTCCACACCACCGGCATCTTCGTGCGCAAAACGTGGGAAGACTTCCCGCTGCCGGACGAGCAGCTCGGGCCGCCGATTCGTGACGTCGTGTTGTACTCGCCATCGAGACAATCGATGTCGTTGCGCGCGGAGCGCGATGAGTTTCGCGTCGGGCGCATGGGCTGGTTGTATCTGCAACTGCTCGATCAATGCGCGAGTGTCGGCGTGAAGTGGATTCCCGGCGCGCGCGTGACGTCGTGCGAAGAAGACGGCGTGACGTTCGTTCGCAACGGACGCACGGAGCGCGTGCATGCGCGATTCATCGTCGGTGCAGATGGTGCGCGCTCGCTCGTCGCGCAACACCTCGGACTCGATCGCAACACCTCGCTCCTCCTCGGCGTCGAAGAAGTCGTTCCGCCCATCTCGCGCGAGCCGGTGCTGCATTGCTTTCTCGATCCGCGCGTCGCACCGGGATACATCGCGTGGGTTGCGAATGACGGCCACGAAGCGCACATCGGCATCGCGGGATATCCGAAGAAAAACTGGTGCGCATCGGATGCGCTGAAGGAGTTCCGCGCGTCGCTGCCGTTCAACGTCGGAAAAACGATCGAGCGCCGCGGCGGCTACATCCCCGTCAACGGAATCCTGCGCAACATCGCATCGACGCGCGGCTTGCTCATCGGTGATGCCGCGGGCGCGGTCTCGCCGCTCACCGCCGGCGGTCTCGATGGCGCAATGCGCTTGTCGACGTTCGCGGCAGAAGTGATCACGTCGTACTTCGACACGGGCGATGCGAACGTGCTGCGGCAATACACCGGCGATCGATTTCGCGCGCGCATTCTCACGCGGCGATGGATGCGTCACGCGATGCGCATCGCATCGGCATCACCATCGATGATGGAGCTCGCGTTCGCATCGCTGCGTGTGGCGTGGCCGATTGCGCAGCACATCTTCTTCGCGCGCGGCTCGTTCCCCGACATCAAGTTTCACGCGAAGCCGAAGATGGTCACGACGTGAGACCGAGGAGCCATTCGGGATGACCGTATTTTTCGGCGACGTCGGCGGGCGTCATGCCGTCGCTCCCGTGCTCGCGAAGATCCGCACCGTGACTGATCAGCATCTTCGCCATGTCGATATCGCCGCGACTTGCTGCGCCGTGCAGCGGCGTGTAATCCATCTGCTGCTTCGCGTGCACATTCGCGCCGCGCTCGAGGAGCATGTGCGCGGTCTCGCGATCGCACACCGCGACGGCCGCATGCAGTGGTGCCACGCGCTGCGCATTCTCCGCGGCCGCATTCACATCCGCGCCTTGTTCGATGAGCCATCGCGCGAGCGCACCGTGTCGAAAGAAGATCGCCAGACCAAGCGGCGGAAATCCATCCGCGCTGCGCTGCTCGAGCAACGACGCGTCCGACGCAAGCATCGACTTCACGCGCGCTTCATCGCCTAACGCACATGCTTCGGGAAACGACAACGACGGATGCCGCTGCGCGATCGCATGAGCAACGTCCTGTTTGCCGTGGTAGATCGCGAACATCAGCGGCGTGACGCCGTTCTCGCTCGCGGTGATTGCACTCGCATCGGCATCGAGCAATGCGTTCACGCGCGACACGTCTCCTGCCTTGATCGCATCCGTCAATTCGCTCATGACGCGAGATGGTAGCCGCGGCGGCGAACGATTGCATCGCGCATCTACGAAATGAAGATGAATCGCCCATCCGAAGCGGCCTGAACCCTCATTTCGTCTACCGGAATTAGCAAAACGCGAGTGTTTTGCGAGGCGGCCGCAGACTCATTCGCACACGAGAGCGCGTTCGAGAGGCATCGATCTCGCTCTAAATAACTCTCATGGAGTCGCCTATGAAGCGTTGTCAGCATTGTGGTCATTCGCGCGCGGCCCATCTCGACGGAATGCGTTGCGCGCTCTGCGGTTGCGTCCCCTCGCGACAGACATTTGTGCAGGATTCCTTCGCGTTCAAAACGTCATTACAAACGCGGGTGACAGCGAACACGCGAAAACGGTGAGCTGAGCACTAGGATGATTTCGGCAAGCTTCATCGTTGCCTTCCAATATGGACGCGCAAATCAAGAGAACGCCGAAGCTCATCTCCGTCTCCGAGCGCAACCTT
>JBQCJC010000519.1:0-5448 GCA_051953135.1 Thermoanaerobaculia bacterium
AGATAGATGAACTCTCCGACACCGCCGACGATCCAGATCGTCGGATCCCACCATCCCGCCGCCCACGCCGCCACGACCGCGATCGCATTGAACGGCAGTCGCAGGAGCGGGACGTCGGGACGTGCGAAGAAGGCGTGCCAGAAGTAGCGCATGGTTTGGTTGTCGGTTGTTCGTTGCCGGTTGTTGGGAGACCACCACCCACCCACGTTAGGGAACGATCGTCGGGGCTGGGCGGGAGCTCCCGACAACCGACAACCGACAGCGCGGCGCAGCCGCGCGAACCGACAACTATCCTTCCGTCACCGGTCCCATCGTCTTCACTGGTTCGACCGCGGGCGTGCTCGTTCCGGGCGTAGCTTCGAGTGCGATGCCTTCCTTCGCCGCGAAGTCCGCGAGCGCCTGATCGGCGAGTGCTTTCTGCTCTTCTTCCTGAACCGAAAAATCGGTGGTGTTCAGAGAATCGCGAGCGACGCGCGCGCGTCCTGCTGCTTTCTCGCGCTCTTCTTCGACCATTTTGTGCAGACGATCGAGCGTGTCGCCCGAGCCGCCGATCGAGGTGATCATGCCGCTCGCCATCTCGGTGAGCTCGGCGGTCGCCTTCTTGATCTTGAGATCGTCGAGCGAGCTCTTGAGCGCTTCGATCTTCGCCTGCGCCGCGCGTACGGAAACATCGCGCGCTTTGATCAATTCTTTGTATGTCGTCTCGGCTTGTTCGAGTTGCGTGCGGTTCTCGCTCAGCTCGCGCTGCACGGTCTGCAGTCGCAACGCGTAATTGCCGGCCACTTCGCGATTGCCGGCGCGAAGATTGGCCGCCGCTTTCGCACGCAGCTCGCGCTCCTCGGTTTCGAGTTTGCGGATCTGCGTCATGAGTCGTTCGCAGAGTCCGGCGTGCGCCGCGAGGCCCTGGTTGTAATTCGCGATCTGTTTGCGCAGATTCTCTTTCTCCACCTCGAGCAAAGCCTCGGGGTTGCGGCGTTCCATGTCGGACACGAAAAGTCCGAAGAACCCGCGGATGAGATTCGCCAGTCGTTTGAACATGCGCGCTCCTTTTACGGCTCGCGAGTGTATCGCGTTCGCAGTTCCGGCATCCTTCGTGCCTGCCGATTTCGCGTGCCCGGAAAAGTCCTCGTCGTCGATGACGACCCCAGCGTGCTTCTCTCTCTTCGTGAAGCTCTCAACGAGCGCGGCGTGAGCGTTGAAAGCGCGACCGATCTCGACAGCGCCGCGAAGCTGCTCGACTCGCATCAATTTTGCGGAATGGTGCTCGATCTCGTGCTCGAGAACAGCAACGGGTTCGACATCCTGCACGCGATTCAGGAGCGCAACATTGTTCTGCCGACGATCGTCGTCTCCGCAAAGCTTCCGCTGTACGTGCGCGAGATGCTGAACGAGGATCAGGTGAAGCTCGTCTTCCCGAAGCCGATCGACACGCGACTCGTCGCGAGTGTCGTTCTCGGTCTGTGCGGGATGTGACGATCAGACGCGCGCGATTGCAGCAAGCGCGGGAAACAACGCTTCGGCATTGTTGATCGCGAATGCTTTTCGGAAGATCGCGTGGACCTGGCGAAGGTTCGCGATCTCGCGAATGTCGCCGGAGCCCGCGGCCGAGATCACGACGACGTTCGTCTTCACGCCCGGCTTCTTCATCACGCGTGCAAGCACCTCGGCGCCGCTCATCTTCGGCAATCGCAGATCGAGGAGCATGAGCTTGTAGTCGCAGGTGGCGTGCGCGTCGATTGCCGCGAGACCATCCGCGGCTTCATCGACCGTGCATCCCGCCGCGCGAAGACTCTTCGCGAAGAACTCGCGGATCGACGGATCATCTTCGACGACAAGGCAGTCGCGCGTGCGTTCGCGGCGTCTCCGTTCGAGCTCGGAGAGTTGCGTATGCAATGTTGTGTGGGACGGAAGAGCGATGTGGCCTTTTTCCATTTGCTGCAACTCAGCGGACAAAACTCCGAGCTCTTTTGCGAGCTGGGGGATGGTGAGGCCGAGGGCGAGTCTGCGGGACCGCAGTTCCTTGGGCGACATGGACGTGGGCGGCATTATGCGCCGTATATCCAAAGAAAATGCTGCATTTTGTGTCTCTGAAGAAGCGAACGTTCGTGCGGCAAATCGTTCTTGACTCCGTTTCGGACGGCTCCTACACTCCGCGCCATCGCACAAACCGACCGGTCGGCCGGTAAAACCGGAGGAAACATGACCCGACGTCCGCTAGCCGTCCTCTGCCTCCTCGCAGCAGTCCTTCTGGCAATGCCGCTCTTCGCCCAGATCGACAAAGGCTCCATCGAGGCCGTGGCCCTTGACCAAACCCGAGCCCCACTTCCGGGAGTGACCGTCACGGTCAAACGTCCCGAAACCGGGTTCGAAACCATGAACGTGACGGATTTGTCCGGCACGGCTCGTTTTCCGGCACTCACGCCGGGCACATACGAAGTGTCGTTCTCGCTCGAAGGCTTCGCGTCCGCGACGCAGCAGGTCACGCTGCGCATCGGACAGGAAGCGAAACTGAGCGCGGCGATGCAGGCGTCGTCGAGTGAGACCATCACCGTCAGCGCCGAAGCTCCGATCGTCGACGTCCACAAGACCGACTCGTCGACGAACATCATTCCGGAGCAGATCACTGCGTTGCCCGTTCCGGATCGCGACTTCCAGCGCCTCGCGTTCATCGCGCCGGGCGTGCAGCGCGAGCGCGGCGGCTTCCGCTTCATCAACGGCGGACCCGTTGTTGGCGCGGGCGGCAACGCTTCGAGCACGACGATCCTCGTCGACGGCGTCGATCTCACCGATCAGGTGAACGGTCTCGCACGCGCGCGCTTCAGCCAGGACGCGGTGCGCGAATTCCGCGTCATCACCAATCGCTTCGATACGGAGATCGGCGGCTCGTCCGGCGGTGCGCTGTCGATCGTGACGAAGTCCGGCACGAACAACGTCAGCGGAAGCGTTCTCGGCTTCTTCCGCGATGCGGCGCTTCGTGAAAAAGGCGCGCTCGATCTGAAGAAGAACGATGACTACTCGCGCCGCCAGCTCGGTCTCACGATCGGCGGACCGATCGTCGCGGACAAAGCGTTCTACTTCGCATCGATCGAACAGATCTCGACCGACGACATCACGCTCTTCCGCCCGGGTGGTGCGTACGCGAATCTCGCCGCGGACGTCGATCATCCGTTCGATCAGACGCTGCTCTTCGGCAGCGCGGACGTGAATTTCAATTCGCAAATGACCGGCGGCATCAAGGCGGTCTACGAGAAGTACGACGAAGACAACTTCCGCGTCGGCGGCGTTTCCGATGCGAGCTACGGGCAGACGCTCGAGCGCAAGAACTGGAACGTCACCGGTGAGCACAACTGGTCGGTGTCGGCGAATTCGTCGAACGAGGCGCGCGTGCAGTACGGCACTCGCCGCTTCTACGAACCGACGAACTCCGATGCAGTGGCCGAGTGGTTCTCGAGCGGCAACACGCTGCAGACCGGCGGCAACATCCTCGGCGATCTTCTCGGCGACGGCGACACGTGGGAACTGCGCGACACCTTCCATCAGCACTTCGCGATGGGCAAGGGCTCGCACGATCTGAAGTTCGGCGCGTCGATTCAGCATCTCGAAGAGCGCTTCCGTCTCGACACGTACGAGCGCGGTCTCTTCATCTACGTCACGGACACGCGCGCGCTGCCGCTTGCGTACGCGTACGGCGTCGGCTCATCCGATGTCACGAGCGACACCGATGTCTATGGCGCGTTCGTCGAAGACTCGTGGCGTCCGAGCTCGCAACTCACGTTGAACCTCGGCCTGCGCTACGACCTCGACACCAACGGCAACAACGAAGGCTTCACGCATCCGCTCATCCCCGAGCCGCGCGAGCGCGATACGAACAACTTCCAGCCGCGTTTCTCGTTCAGCTATGACGTCAAAGGTGACGGCACGAACGTGCTGCGCGGCGGCGCGGGTCGTTTCACGGGCCGCATGCTGCTCGTTCCCGCGCTCACCGAGTTGCAGCAGAACGGCGTCACCGGCCGCGTGACCTACACGCGCGTCAACGGCGCGCTGCTCGGATTCCCCGCACTCGCGCTCGATCCGAACAATCCGACGACGACCGGCATCGTGTCGAAGCCGGCGATCGCGTTGCTCTCGCCCGATTATCACAATCCCGAATCGACGCAGGCATCGCTCGGATACACGTTGAAACTCGGATCGTCGCGTGTGTTTCTTGATACCGAGGCGATTTATGTGAAGGGTGATGACGAGATCATCATTCGGGACGTCAACTGGAGCGGCAACGCGACGCGCACGCGTCCGTACACCGCGTACGACCAGGTCAACATGTACACGAACGAAGGCCACTCGAAGTACAAGGCTCTCGTTCTCAGCCTCAACGGAAACATTCGTCAGAACGATCTGCTCACCGCGTCGGTGACGATCTCGGACAAGAAGAACATCAGCGATGACTTCTCGCCCGACTTCCCGACGGGCTATCCCAACGATCCGGCGAACATCGAAGCGGAGTACGGCTACGCGCGCGGTCACGAGCGTTATCGCATCGTGCTCTCCGGCGTGTTTCATGCGCCGTGGGGTCTCACCGTTGCGCCGATCTACGAGTACGGTGCAGGCCAGCCGTGGACGCGGCGACTCGGCTACGACTTCAACGGCGACGGCAAGAACTCCGATCGTCCGGCTGGTGTTGGTCGCAACGAGCAAAGCGGTCCTCCGTTCCGCCAGCTCTCGCTGCGACTCACGAAATCCTTCAACGTTGGCGTCGGACAGCTCGAGGCGATCGCCGAAGCGTTCAACCTGACAAACGTTGTGAACTACGACGTGCAGTCGGTGGTCGGCGGCGAATTCCTCAGCGGTCCGACCGCGGCGAATCCCGCGCTCGCGGCAGTCGCGAATGCTCGCTGCGGCCAGAACAACACGACGCTGCCTGCTCGTGAGTACCAGCTCGGGCTGCGCTGCATGTTCTAAGAAGAGGTGGAGCGGCGGGAGCTCCGCCCGCCGTTTCCGCACGAGCCGGCGGGCTGCGAGCCCGCCGCTCCACGTTGAATCGTCAAAACAATCATGGAACTGAACCTCAAAGACAAAGTCGTCATCGTGACGGGAGGCGCGGCCGGCATCGGTCGCGCCACCGTCGAAGCATTCGAGCGTGAAGGCGCGAAAGTCGTGACGTGGGATCTCCCGCAGGTCAACGTCACCGACGATGCTGCCGTCAAAGCCGCGACCGAAGCCGTCATCGCGCAGCACGGCCGCATCGATGTTCTCGTCAACAACGCCGGCATCGTGCGCGACGCGCAACTCATCAAATGGAAAGACGGGCAGATCGCGTCGATGATGGATGACGCGACCTTCGATGCCGTCATCAACGTCAATCTGCGCGGCGTCTTTCTCTGCACGCGCGCGGTCGTGCCGCACATGATCAACAACGGCGGCGGCGTGGTGCTCAACGCGAGCTCGATCGTC
>JBQCJC010000520.1:0-8537 GCA_051953135.1 Thermoanaerobaculia bacterium
CGTTTGTTTTTTTTCGGGTGGGGTGGCGCGTTTTTTTTGTGGTTTTGGGTTGCGGGTTTTGGGTTGTGGTGAGAACTCGGGTATTTTATTCCTGATGATGTCGGGGTGGGTGTGGGCCTCCCGACAACCGACAACTGACAACCGACAACCGCCTAGAACCCCGGGATCTTCATGCCGCCGGTCATCGCGCCCATCGTCGATTGCATCGTTTCGTCGACTTTGCGGCCGGCTTCGTTGACCGCGGCCTTCACGAGATCCTGCAGCATCTCGACGTCGTCGGGATCAACGGCCTCTTTGTCGATCGTGATCGACAGCACTTCCTTGCTGCCGTTCATCGTCGCTTTCACCATTCCGCCGCCGGCGGTGCCTTCGACCTGAATGGTTTGCATCTGGCGCTGCATCTGCTCCTGCATCTGCTGCGCTTGCTTCATGAGTTGTTTGATGTTCATCGCTTGGTCTCCTTCACGAGCTCACCGCCGAGGTGTTTGCGAAAGGCGGAGAGGACGGGGTCGTCTTTGAGCGGTGATGGTTTGTCTTCGGTGCGTCGCTGCGGCGCTTCCGTCGATGCCGCGCCCACGCGCGTTTCGACGACCATCTTCTCGCCATACAGCTCTGATGCAATCTGCGCGATTTGATCCTTCGCATCGGCAACGGTGTCTGCCGCGAATCCATCGTCGAATACGAACGTGATGCGATTGCCGTTGCGCTCCATCTTCGCGGCGGAAAGATATCCGCCGACGAGCGGTCTCTTCTGCTTCACCCGTTCGACGAGATCCTCGGGACCACCACTCGATGCTGGTGCGCTGCTGCGCGCGGGCGCGCTTTGCGTCGGACGCGAAGCCGGTGCTGCAGCGCGTGGTGCAGGTGCGCTCGCGATGTTGCCCGCACTGCCAGCAACGACGGATTCAATCGCTTTCAATCGCGGATACGTTGCGGCTTTGAGCAGCGCGATCTCGACCGCGAGTCGCTGATGTTCCGCGCGATTCACCGTCTCGTCATCACGCAGCAGCAGATTCGCGATCCGCAGCAGATCGGTGTACGAGAACTTCTCGGCGACGCCGCGCATCGTCGACAAATCTTCCGGCGATGCCGCGAGCATCGCTTCAGGTGCACCACCCGCGAGGATCAGCAGATTGCGCACAAAATTCAGCAGATCGCGATACAGCATCTTGAAATCGCGACCGCTGTCCGACGCTTCCTGCAGCGCTTCGAGCACACCCGCGTGATCGCCTTCTGCGACGAGCGTGATGACGCGCGCGAAGAAGATCGTTTCGGAGAGTCCAAGGATTGCGGCGACGTCGGCGGAGGTAATGCGCTTGCCGCTGAACGCGATGATCTGATCGAGCAGCGAAAGCGAATCACGCACCGATCCTTCGCCGCGCCGCGCGACGATCTCGAGCGCCTCGCGATCCGCATCGATGCCTTCGCGTTTGCAGATGACATCGAGTCGCGTGATGAGATCTTCGAGCGAGACCTTGCGCAGCATGAACCTCTGCACGCGCGAGAGAATCGTCTGCGGAACCTTGTGCATCTCCGTCGTCGCGAACATGAAGATCACGTGCGGCGGCGGCTCCTCGATGAGCTTCAGCAATGCGTTCCACGATGCGGTGGAGAGCATGTGCGCTTCGTCGATGATGAAGATGCGATAGCGATCGCGCGCGGGTTGGAACTGCGAGACGTCGCGAAGCTCGCGAACGTTGTCGACGCCGGTGTAAGTTGCGGCATCGATCTCCCGCACATCCATATCGATGCCCTCGGTGATCTCGCGGCACATCGTGCATTCGTTGTCCGGCTCCGTGGTCGGACCCTTGATGCAATTCAGCGCCTTCGCGAGGATGCGCGCGGTGGTCGTCTTGCCGACGCCGCGCACGCCGGAGAAGAGATACGCGTGATGGATGCGATTCCCCTCGATGGCGTTGTGCAGCGTCCGCACCGCCGTCTCCTGACCGATGACATCTTCGAAGGTCTGAGGACGGTATTTGCGCGCGAGAGCTTGGTAGGACATGAGGGCCGGAATCTTACTCGACGGCGTTCACGAGTGGTTGCCAGATGAGAGCAGGGCCTGACGGAGGCCTGGCCGGCAAGCGCAGGCGGCCGTGCCGCCCGGCTCGGTCGCTTGAGAGAGCCCAGGCCTTACTGTGTCACACAGGTTTCGCACCTTATCGCTGCTTCCTTCCGGATCTGACGAGGTTCGGTGCTCCTGCTGCACAGGACCCGGACTCACTCAAACAGCCGAGCCGAGGGCGCGCATTGTAGCGCGGACTTTCTTAAACCAACGTCGCGCGCGCGAACTTCCATCAAAAGCGTTCGCTCTCATTTCCGAGAGTCCAGGTCGCGCCAGTCAGGTTGTGGCGGCGGAAAATCTCGGCGGCCTCTCGCATGGACCATTTCGTCCAATCGGCATCCGCATGACGTCCATACCACTCTCGTGCAAACGTCCACACCTGCTCGATCGGTCGTACGTCGCCTTTCGGAATGCCGCGCACGCGGCACCATTCATCCACCTCGGCCTCATCGCGAAACAGCAACTGCACCGAGCACGTGAAGACACCGTTGTCCCATGCGTGACGCATCGGGACCGGGAAATGAACGACGAAGCTGGTGTCGAGCAGCCTTCCGTCTTCGATCCTGATCGTGACGGAATCGCCGATCGCACCCAGTCTCGTTTCGATCGTGGCCGATCCGCCGGCCAGATGCGCGACGCCGAACGAGCACCACGCGCAGTTGCCCCACCACTTGCGATTGCCCGCGGACACGACGCACGTTGTCGGGGCTGCCGAGAATGGATGAGCAATCCAGACTTCGTCGGACATTGGATGCAGCACCACGCCGTGGTGCTCGGCAAGCACACGCAGAGCGTTGCGCACGGCGGCTTCATCACAGTGGAAATGCGAGGCGAGCTCGCGAATGGTGGGAGGACGAAGATGAATCAGGAAGTGCGAGATGATCGCGTGGTGCAGGCTCGAGTCGTCCATGGCGAGAGGAAAGCGGAACGAACTGGCGGAGAGAGTGGGATTCGAACCCACGGTACGCGATTAACGTACACACGCTTTCCAAGCGTGCGCCTTAAGCCACTCGGCCATCTCTCCGTTGCACGGGATCGAGAATTGTGGATTGAGAATTGAGGATTAAAAACCAGCACATAAATCGTGTGCGAGAACTCAATCCACAATCCTCAATTCAAAATCGTCAATCCGTGCAACGCGCGACAAAATGGCGGAGAGGGGGGGATTCGAACCCCCGATACCCGTGAAGGTATAACGGTTTTCGAGACCGCCGCGTTCAACCACTCTGCCACCTCTCCGTTTTGTCGCGCCTGCGCAGTGAGCGGAAAAAATCCTGGAGCATTTGTCGCGATCGCTCTTCCATGAAACCGCCTTCGACCTGAAGACGATGGTTGAGTCGCGCGTCCTGCACCAGATTGCCGAGGGAACCGCAGAAACCCGCTTTGGGGTCGTATGCGGCGAAGACCAGACGTTCGACGCGTGCATTCACGAGCGCGCCGGCGCACATTGCGCACGGCTCGAGCGTGACGAACATCGTCGTGCCTTCGAGACGCCAGTCGCCGATCGACTGTGCGGCTTCACGAATTGCGTAAAGCTCGGCGTGACCCAGTGGATCACCCGACTCGCGGCGATTGCGTCCTTGTCCGATGATTTTCCCGTCGCGATAGACGATCACCGCACCGACCGGACTCTCTCCCTCGGACGCGGCTTGTTCGGCGAGCGCGAACGCGGCAATCATCGCCTCCGACTGCCACTGCACCTGATTCATCTGTCAAAGAAGCTACGGCCAAGAAGCCTACGGCGGGCTGAAGTGCCCGCCGTTTGTTGGGTTGAAGATTGGTGCACCCATGAGGACTCGAACCTCAAACCTTATGATCCGTAGTCAGATGCTCTATCCAATTGAGCTATGGGTGCGAGCACGGAACCTTAACTGCTTGTCCCCCCGGTTCATTCCGAGAGGGCGCGGATTGTACTCATCACCCATCTGGCGCGCAACGAGAAATATGCGTTCTACATGTCGTGGGATTCCCGTTGCCGGCACGTCGCTTGCGGCGTATCCTTGTGGCTCCTGGAGCTGTCAGCAAGCTTTCACGGCCTCTACGGTTGGCGAACTGCCTACCCACCCTTCCCCAGCCAACCGTGGAGGCGCGTGAAGTTGTTCGCCGCGCTGACGCACACAAACACGCGATGAAGAAAGAAGACCTGTACGCGCGCATGATGCACACGCCTGACGATCCGGCGCGCGCCGAGCTGCGCGCTGCATTGCGCGATACGTGGAAACAGCTTCTGCCATTGCATCGCGCACTCATCGATGCGGCAAGCGAGGAGTATCGCGCCACCGGCGCACTCGTGAACGGTCCCACGCATCTCATCCAGCTTTTGCAGGACGATCCGTTCTTCGCGTGGCTCAAGCCGATGACGTCGCTCATCGTCGACATCGACACGATGAGCCGCACGGATTTCGAGCGCGCGGACGTCGACGCCATCGTCGCGCGACTCGAATCGTTCTTCGGATCGAACGCCGGCGCCGATTTCACCGCGCGCTACATCCCGGTGTTGCAGCGCGACATCGACGTCGCCGCGGGTCACGCCGCAATGCGCCGCCTTCTCGGCCGTCTTTCGCCGAAGGCGGAGTAGCGTCCACCCCGCCTTCCGTCACTCCTCCCAGGAACCTCTCCGTTCCTCCGGCTGGGCGGAATTGCTGTAAAGTACAGAAAAATCACATGGAGCTGTTCCCGTTCGACGACGATTACGTGGGGCGTCTGCGAAAGGGAGACCGCGCGACAGAAGAGCACTTTCACTCCTATTTCCGCGACCTCCTGCTCGTCAAGTTGCGCCGACGGCTCCGGTCGATGCAGGCCGTGGATGAGGTGCGTCAGGAGGTTTTCCTGCGCGTCCTCCAGCGCCTCGGCGAACTGCGCGACGGCCGCAAACTCGGTGCGTTCGTCAACTCCACCTGCAACCTCGTGCTGATGGAGTACTACCGCGCGGAATCACGCACTGAATCTCTCGAAGCCGCCGATGATCTCGCGCTTGGCTCCGACGCCGATGCGCGTCTCGACTCCGCGCGCACGCGAACACGCGTTCGCCGCGCGCTGGAGATGCTCGAGCCGCGCGACGCCGAGATTCTGAAAGCCGTGTTTCTCGAAGAAGGCGACAAAGACGCGATCTGCACGCGTTACCACATCGAGCGTTCGTATCTGCGCGTCCTCCTGCATCGCGCGAAAGAGAAGTTTCGTGCGCAATTCGTACGACGCCAGAGCGGAAAACTGCACATCGTTGAAACGTTTGGCGTTCCAACGTCACTACCGGAGTGAGAGACGAAGAGGATGGATCACGCCAGCGCAATCGAAACGTATGCCGCGGAACGCTATCTGCTCGGCGAGTTGAACGACGCCGAAGCGGAATCGTTCGAAGAGCACTACTTCGACTGCGCGGAATGCGCGGAAGACGTGCGCCACGGTATGCAGCTCATCGAAGGCGGACGCGAGATCGCGCGTGATGCCGCGACAAACGACAATGTCGTTGCCATCGCGGATCGCCGGCAGAAGCGCATCGGATGGATGCAACTCGGCGCTGCAGCCGTGCTCGCGGTGGGCATCGCCGTTCCGCAATTCGTGCAGCGCGATCGCGACATTCGTACGTCGATCTCACCGTATCGAAAACTCGAAGCGAATCGCGCGACCGGACCGATGACGTTCAAGCACGGTCAGCTCATCAGCGCGCCCTTCGAGATTCAGCCGCAACCGGGTGCCGTTCGCTATGAAGCCGTGCTTCGCAACGCGAAGCGCGAAACGCTCGGCGCGACCCGCATCATCACGGCTGAACAAGCAAACGACGCACAAAGCCTTACGACCGACCCGTTGCCTGTCGGTTCGTACGAACTCTCGATCACCGGCGTACGAGGGGATGGCAACCGCGCGGGGATCGAGACATTCGAGTTCCAGGTCGTCGAGTAATCAGCAAGGTCCAACTCACAACCACGCGAGGAGAGAGCCATGAACGACATGGATTACGCATTCAATGCGACGGCGCTCGGTATGGGCGGCGTGTGGGAACGCGAAGGCGTCACCACGGTTTTCCCGAGTCTCGGATCGGTCGTCCTGCCTTCCACCGGCGGCGAAGGTTCGTCGGAGATTCTCAACTACAACTGCAACGGCATTTCCTTTGGATCGATGAACACGCGCGTTACCGGCTCGCGCGTGAGCGAGTCGCTTTTCACCGCCACGTCCGATGTGCGCATGAGCTACCTCAATCTGTTCGGCCGCGTGCGCGTGAATCAGATGCGACTGTCACTCACGTCGACGCGTCACATCGAAGGTGGCGATGAGGAAGCGCATTTCGAAATTCAGGCGTCGTACCGCGGAGTCGTCGTCGATGACGAAGAACTGATCCCCGAGCTCGATGTCGAGATGTGCAGCTTCCAGACGTACGCGCAGTTCCTCGACGCTGCGCGTAACAATGCCGCGTTCATCGCGGAGAAACTCGATGCAAACGTCGAGAACGTGAAGGAAATGGTCGCGGGTCCTGTGCCGCCGGTGGTGCGCGGATCGATCGTCTCGGACATGACGAAGTCCTGCGACTCGAAAATCATGCATCACCGCAACAACGTGTTCGTATCCGGTCTCGGCAAGGTGCGATTCGGTGAGTTGATCCTCAAGCAGGGTCGTCGCCGCATCAATCTGCTGCGACTCGATTTCGGAGATCGCATGCTCGAATCACACACCGTCGAGAGCGGGTCGCTCGTTCTCGCATCGGGGGAAGGGAATGGCACTCCGATCTGGCCGCACGGCTAGACACTTCGCGTTCTGCGTTCTGCTGGTGCTGCTCGCGACATGCAGAACGCAGACGACGCAGGAGGCGTATCGCGATGCGCGTGCATCCGCGGACGCAAGCGAGATCGAGGTCGCATTGGCGAAAGCCGATGCGGCCTTGTCGCGTTTTTCAGGCGAAGACGATGAGTGGATTCAGGCGCTGAAGATTCTTCGCGGCGAATTGCTCGCGCGCAAAGACCGGCCGCGCGCCGAAGCGATTCTGAATCCACAGCTGCCGGCGAAATACGCGAAGAGCGAAGCGGCCGTGCGTCGACTGCTCGCGCTCGGATTGATGGGCGATCGCGCGAAACTCTCGGAAGCGCACGCGATCGCGCGAGAGTCGCAGCCGCAGCTTCTTCCCGAAGTGCACATGACGCTCGCGAACTTCGGCGATTCGGAGATGCATGCGGATGCCGCGATCGATCTAGCCCGCGCGCTGCACAAAGAGATCGTCATCGGCAACACGTACAGCGCGCTCGCGTTCGGACAGGTGCGGCGGGGAAGCATCGCGGCATCGATCGATAACGGCGAAGCAGGGCTGCGGCTCTACGAGAAACTCGGCGTTCCCGCGCGCATCTCCGGCGTCGCCGGAAACCTCGGCTACGCATACGCGCTCCTCGGCGATGACGACACGGCGGAAGAGTTCTTCACGCGGGCACGCGCCGAAGCAGCGAAGGCAGGGATCACGTCCGAGGAGATGAAGTGGGTGAATCAACTCGGGAACGTGCGGTTCAATCGCGGTGATCTTGCTGCCGCCGATGCGAACTACGCAACCGCGTTGAAAATCGCGGAGAAGAGCGATCCGAAGTTCGTCTCCGAATACTCCGCGAATCGTGCGCGCATCGCGCTCGAGCGCGGACAGCTCGACGTCGCTGAACGGTTTCTCGCGAATGCCACGAGCGCTGATTCGATGATCGTGCGCGCGCGCATCGAACAGGCGCGCGGACAAGTGGGACGCGCGGAACAAACGCTGCGTGAGATCGCCGCGAATGCGGATGAGAATCGCACGCGCTGGGAAGCGCAGGCGCGCCTCGCGCAGCTTTACGCCGCGACGGGACACGACGATCTCGCCAGCATCGAATTTCAACGCGCGCTCGAAACCGCGAGTGCCGCGCGCGCCGAGGTGAAACGGATCGAGTACATGCTTCCGTTCTTCAATCTCGTCGCGCAGATCTTCGACACGTACATCGATTTTCTCGTCGAGCGAAATCGCATCGAAGACGCGCTTGCAGTGACGGAGCTGAGTCGCGCGCAACTGCTCGAAGAAGGACTCGGTATCAACGCGGCGAAAGCGAAACTCGATCCGCGTGCGATTGCGCGGCAACGCAACGCGACCATTCTTTGCTACTGGCTTGGACGCTCGCGTGCGTACTTGTGGGTCGTTACGCCGTCATCGATTGCATTGCATCGATTGCCATCGACGAAATCGATCGAGACGGAGCTCGCTGCCTATCGACGCGATCTGCGCGGATTGAACGGAACGATCGATGCGAGTGGCGAACGTGGTCGCGCGTTGTATCGCACGCTCGTCGCGCCCGCGGGTGTGATCGCGAACGACGCGCGCGTGCTCATCGTCGCCGATGGAAAACTGCACGAGCTCAACTTCGAAACGCTCGTCAACGGCGATCACTACTGGATCGAAGACGCGATCATCGCCAGTGCGAGCTCGCTGCAATTGCTCGCGCATGCAATGCCGCGCGCCGCGACGAATGAATCG
>JBQCJC010000521.1:0-9631 GCA_051953135.1 Thermoanaerobaculia bacterium
CCGCTTCCTTGCCGCGCAACACGGACGCATACGCATTCACGCCCCACATCACGGCGAGCATCGCCAGCACGACCTCACGCCGCTTGAATCGTTCGAACACGATCGCGATCAACGGCAGCGCGAGCATCGTCACGATCTGGAAGTGATAGTTGTAGACGTACTTCATCCGTACGTAGAAAAGCAGATTCACGAACTGCAGCACCGCGATGAAAAAAACATCGTCGGGGCGGCGCCACGAACGCAGCGCGAACACGAGTCCGATCAACCCAGCGACGACGATCGCGATGCCGCCGGGATCCACGATACCGGGATCGAACTCGCGGTCGTAGATGATCACGTGCACGCCGAAGACGACCATGATGCGATTCATCAGCGCGTACTCGACGCCAACCGCCGTCGACTCGCCGACTTTGTTCTCGACGAAGAGCTGCTTCCACATCGGCGCGAGTGAATGCGTCGCGGCAAAAAGCAGCACCACGATCAACAGCATCACGATGCCGCCGGCGAACAGCCAGTTCGCATTCGGCTCGCTCTTCCACTTGCGCTCGCGGCGATCGACGAAGCGCAGCAGCAGAATCGCGACCACCAACATCGGCCCGAGACGGAGATTCGACATGCCGGTGAGACAGAGCAGCGCACCGGCGTAAAACATCGCGCGCGGCGTTCCGCGCTGCGCGAGTACGAGCCCACCGAACAACAATGCAATCGCCACAGGATCCACGCGAAACTCAACCGCGGAGGTCATGAGCAGTGAGCTCGTGACGGCGACGGAGATCGCGGACCAGCGCGCGAATCGCGAGATGCCCGCGTTGCGCATGAAGATGTTCGCGAGGACGAACGCGGCGATCCACACCGGCACCTGCGCCCAGCGCATGGCCACGATCGCGCTGGTGTCGATGCTGTTCACGAATCGCGCGACGGGCGCGAAGAGGAACCACGGCAGCGGCGAGTGGTGCTCCCAGAAATCACGAAACGGCAGACGCCCTTCGGCGATCCACTTCGTCGCGCGATAGAACTCGATCTCGTCCCAGTTCACCGCGTGCAACCAGTGCAGCGGAATCAGCCGCAACAACGCGGCAGTGATCGCGCAGCCGATCGCAACGGTGACGGAACGATTTTCGTTCAACGCAGCGGTCCGTTCCTGAATTGTTCGACCGTCTCGACGATCGTGCGTCGTACCGCTTCGTTGCTCGAGAGCTTCGGACGCCAGCCGAGCTTCGTCATGCGCGACGTGTCGAGCTTCACGTACGGCACATCGCCGCGCCAGCCGCGCGGACTCGTTCCGTACTGCACATCGATGCTGTTGCGATCGATGCCCATTGCTTCGATCGTCCAATCCGTGATCTCGCGAACACTGGTTTGATCATCGACGGCGAGGTTGTGCACGTTGACGTGTTCGCTCACGCGCGCGATGCCGTACTCCATTCCGTCGAGACAATCTTCTACGTAGACGTACGGCTTCGATTGCGAGCCGTCGCCGAGAACGGTGAGCTTCGTCGGTTCCTGATAGAGACGCAGAACGAAATCGTGAATCACGCCATGCGTCGGATTCGGTCCGACGATGTTGCCGAAGCGGTAGATCCACGCGGTCATGTCGTAGTTGTGTGCGAACGCGGTGATGAGCGTTTCGCACGCCACCTTGCTCGCCGCATAAAGCGAAATCGGCAGAATCGGTCCGTAATCCTCGGGCGTCGGCATCACCGTGGGCTCGCCGTACACCGCGCCGCTGCTCGAGAACACGATCTGCCTGATCTCCGCGCGACGCATCGCTTCGAGCACGTTGTACGTCACGAGCGTGCCGCCCTTGAGATCGAAGTCCGTGTACTTCGTGCCGAAACTGATGTCGCTGTTCGCGGCGAGATGCCACACGCGATCCGGCTTTTCCTCGGCGACGAGCTTCACGACCTCATCGAGATTCAGCAGATCGAGCTCGATGAATTTGAACTTCGGATGCTGCACGACGTACGCGCGCTTGCCGAGAAAAAAGTTGTCGACGCCGATCACTTCGTCGCCGCGATTCAGCAGGCGCGGAATGAGATTCGATGCAATGAAACCGGCCGCGCCGGTGACGAGAATCTTCAAGAAACCTCCGGGTGCTCGAGCTTCGCGCGCGTGGCCGCGAGCTCTTCGGGTGTGCCGATGTCGCAGAAGTCGTGATCGACGATCTCGCCTTCGAGACCGCCATGCTCGGCGAGATTCGCGTAGACGATCTCTTCAAACGAGCACGCGCCCGCGTCCGGCAACAAATCGATGGTGGAGTTTTGCATCACCGAGAATCCGGCGTCGACGTACGGCAGCTCCGGCGCGTGTTTGTCGAAACGCACGACCATGCCGTCGGCGACATCGCTGTTGCCGCTGGTAATGCGCGGATAGACCGCGAGGCAGTTGCCGATGTGCTGCTGCACGAAACGATCGTAGTCGAATCGCCGCAGCACGTCGCCGAATGTGAGGATGAAGCGATCGCCGAGCAGCGAGCGCGCTTCGCGCAACGCGCCGCCGGTGCCGAGTGGTTCGAGCTCGCGGCTGTACGCGATGCGGTAACCGCGCGAGGAACCATCACCGAAATGCGATTCGATGACTTCATGCTTGAAACCGGTGAGCAGCACGAAATCGTTCAAACCTTTTTCGGCGAACGATTCGAGCACGTACTCGAGATACGGTCGTCCGCCGACTTCGATCATCGGCTTCGGCAGATCGCGCGTGAGTGCGCCGAGGCGTGTGCCGAAGCCGCCGCACAACACGGCGACCGTTATGCGCGGCGAATCTTGCGCGCCCACCAGAGCCTCTTGAACGTCCAGATCGTGCTCGACCAGCGGTGCAGCGTCGTCTCGCCGATGCGCTCGCGATAGTCGATCGGAATCTCGAGCGTCTTGAAGCCGCGCTTGAACGGAATCACATACATGTCGACCGGCAGTGCGGGACCTTTCTCGATCCACTGCACCTGATCGATCATCGTCTTGCGATACGCACGCATGCCGCTGTGCACGTCCGTGGTCTTGAGTCCGTGCAGCACGCGCGCACCGAGTGCGAAGACGCGATTGGCGAGAAAATTCGCGAACGGCATTGCCTTCGGACGGCGCCATGTGCGCGTGGTGTTGACGAGGTCGTAGCCCTGCTCCATGTACTTCATGAGCTCAGGGATGACTTCGACGGGATACGTGTCATCGCAATCGAGTGTGATGACGACGTCGCCGTACGCTTCGCGCACCGCGCGATTCATCGCCGGGCCGTAGCCCTGCGGCGGAAATTGTTTGATGACGCGCGCGCCAAACTCCTGCGCGATTTCAGCGGTGCGATCTTTGGAGGAGTCGACGAGGAGAATCTCCGCATCGGGCGCGACGCGACGAATGTCATGAATGACTTTCGCCACCGCTTTCTCCTCGTTCATCGTGATCATGGAGACGGTGAGTTTCATTCGGCTCGCTTTGCTTCGTAGATCATTTGAAACGCCAGCATCCCCGGCCACAGCGACGCAATCGCGCGCTCGATGGGATAGGCAGTTTTGAGATAGAGCTGATAGGGACGAGATTTGAGGAGAGCGGTGGGATCGTGCTCGGTCTTGTGGAGCGGCGCGCTCTCTGCGCGCCGGTTTCGATCGGCGGACTGAGAGCCCGCCGCTCCACTCAGCATCTTCTTCGCCAACGGCACAAACGGCCGCACGAGTCCCGGGTTGTACACGGTCTTCACCGGCCTCAATCCGACTTCGCGCAACATCCACTGCGCGGTTTTGCGCGTGAAAAAACGAAGATGCGTGCGATCGAGCACGCCGGTTTCTTCGTAATCCCACCTGCCGAGAAGATGCGCGAAGCGCACGGACCACAATCCGACATTCGGCAGCGAGACGATCACGCTGCCGTTCGGCGCGAGCACGTCGAGATAGCGTTTGAGCACACCGACGGGCCAGGGCACGTGTTCGAGGACGTCCGCGAAGATCACGGCGTCAAACTGCAATCCCGCGAGCGGCGCGGTGACGAGATCGGCGTTGATCATCCGCGAGATGCGTTTCGAGCCGACCGCGCAGGCTTCGGCGCTCGATTCGATTCCGGTGACGTCATTGCCCAGCTTCTGGATGTACTCGCTCGTCGTCGCGAATCCGCAGCCGACGTCGAGCACGCGCAATCCTTTGCGCTTGCCCCACAGCCGGAGCAATCCCCAGTTCACATCTTCGAAGTACTGATAGGACGCGTTCTCATCCATGAGTGACGGCGCTCAATTCTTCGGCCATCTTCAACGCACGCTCCACGCACACGTCGGAGTTGATGTAGTCGAACTGCGCGAAACGACCGAGGAGACGGAGGCCGGTGCGTGCGACCGCGTTGCGCATCTCCGTCACGTTCTTCCGGTACTCGAGGTCGTACACCGGATAGCCGTAGAGGAACCGTGCGACGCGTTTGTAGACGATCGAGTTCGGATCGACGAAGCCGATGCGTGCGATGTCCGCGATGATGCGCTCGGTCAGCGTCGCATCGTCCATCTCCCAAACGCCATCCTCCCCTGCGTTTGTCGTGATCTCCGCCATGATGGACGAGCCGCCGGGCGGAACGCATTCACTGCCGAACGCCTTCGGGAAGGAGAGGCGGTGAAACAGGATCTGTGGATCCGGTACGTACAACGCGGTGTAGTTGTGACCGGGATCGGTGTTGCAACCGATCAACACGTTGACCAGTGAGTTGTAGCGCAGCTTCGCGAGCCACTCGCGCGCGTCATCCGGCGCGTCTTTCCAAATCTTCATCAGCTCGTGAATCGGAATGGTGTTGACGAGCGTGCGATACCAGCGCTCGCCATCCCTGCCTTCTGAATCAACGTAGCCGACGCGCCAGCCATCGCCATCTTTCTCCACGCTCGTCACCGCGACGTTCGTGCGAATGTCGGCCTTCACCTGTTTCGCAAAAGCGTGCACGATCGCTTCGAAACCGCCGTGCGTCGGATACGAGTAGTACAACTGATGCAGGTAGCCTTAGGTCGAGATGCCGATCGCGGACTTGATGACGTCGGCGATGGGCGGCTTCGGAATGCGCTCGACGAACTCGAGGCCGATCTTCTTCGCGTCGTAGTTCCAGATCTTTTCGTTGTACGGGATGAAGTACTTCTCGGAGATGCCGGCGCCGAACGTTTTGTACGACCAGTCGCTGAGGCTCGTGACCGGATCGTTCGCGCGCGGGTTTTCGATGTAGCCGTAGAGGCACTCGAAGTTGTCTTCTTTCGGCAGTGCCGCGAGGTCGTTCTCGAATGGATACTTCACGAGTTTGCCGCCGTAGTAGATGCGGTTCTCGCGGCGATTCTGATGGACGTTGTCGCCGAGGACGCTGATCATCAGGTTCAGCACGTCTTTGTTCTTGCTGAACATGATGTGCGGCCCGGCAGCGTCGAAGGTGAAGCCGTCTTCGACGATCGTCGCGCAGAGACCGCCGATGGTGTCGCGCTTCTCGAGGATCTCGACGTCTTCACCGAGTCGCGATGCGAGTGCGATCGCGGAGATGCCGCCGCCGAGAATGCCGATTTCTCTGCGGATCACACGGACTCCTGCATGGCCATCGATTTGTGCGGGGACAAGAATCCATGTCCCATCTGCGCCACAACCTTCGTCCCCTCGGGCTCAATGGTGTAGTGCATGCGCGGCATGCCGTGCGTGTCCATGAAGCGCTCGAGATTCGCGCGATTGTTGCCCGGGCAATAGAGCATAAGAAATCCGCCACCGCCCGCGCCGATGATCTTGCCACCGAGAACGCCGAAGCGATCGCGCACTTCGTCGTAGATCTGATCGACCTTCGCGAGCGAGATCTTCGCCGACATGCGCTTCTTGTTCTGCCAGTGCTCGTCGAGCATCTGTCCCCACGCGTCGAAGTTCGAGTTTTCGATGGCGTCGAGAATGCGATAGCCGAGGTCTTTGATGCGGGAGAGCGAGTCCTCGACGCGCTCGTGCGCGACGCTGTCCTTCTGCTGCATCGCCACGTTCTGATCGCGCAACACTTCGCGCGCGTCGCGCTGTTCGCCGGTGTAGTAGATGTGCGTGTTCGCGACGAACTCGGCGATGTCGCTGCTGCTCGGACGCAACTGCCGAACGCTCACGTTGCCGTCTTTCGCAATCTCGAGCACCGTGAGACCGCCATACGCGGCCATGTACTGATCCTGTTTGCCGATCGGCTGTTTCAGGATGTCGAGCTCGATGTGACACGCCTCTTCGGCGAGTTTCTGCAGCGGAACGTAATCGCGCTGATCGTGATGCAGCGCGTTGAGCAGACCGACGAGATAGCAGGACGAGGAGCCGAGTCCCGTGCCCGCGGGAAGATCTGCGATCGACGCGACTTCGAATCCGTAGCGAATGCCGTGCGCTTTCAGCGCTTCGCGCGCGAGCTCGTGGCGAAGATCATCGACCGTGTCGACGACTTCGCTCTGCGAGTAATGCAACCGGATCTTGGAACCGACGGTCGGACGATTGACCGTCACGTACATGTACTTGTCGAGCCCCATCGCGAAGATGAAGCCACCGTGTTCGCGGTAGTACGACGGCAGATCGGTGCCGCCGCCGCCTAACGTCACACGAAACGGCGTGCGCGTGACGATCACAGTTTGAATCCCGCGGCGGACGCGTCGTTGTAGAACATCTTCACGGTATCGAGCGAAAGCTCGTCGAGCGATTTGCCGACCATCGCCAGTTTCTTCAGGATGTCGCTCGTGACCGTGATGATTTTGCAACCCGTCTCTTCGGCCTGAAAGATGTTCAGCAGCTCGCGCGGACTCGCCCACAGCAATTCTGCTTTCGGCTTCGCGGAGCAGATCTCCGCGGCTTCGCGCATGAGAGGAACGGGATCGCGACCGGTGTCGGCGATGCGGCCGGCGAACACCGAGACGATGGCCGGCACGTTCGCGTCGAGTGCATCGACCACCTCGCGCACCTGCTGCAGCGTGAGGATCGCCGTGACGTTCAGCTTCACGCCCGCGGCCGAGAGTCGCTGGATCAGCGGGATCGACGACTCGCCTTTCGTGTTCGTGATCGGAATCTTCACGAAGACCGAATCGCCCCACGTCGCGATGAGCTTCGCCTGGCGTTCCATCTCGTCGAATTCATCGGCGAAGACTTCGAACGAGATCGGCATGTCGCCCGTTGCGGCGAGCGCTTCCTTCGCGAAAGCCTGATCGTCGGTGATGCCGACTTTGCGCATCAGGGTCGGGTTCGTGGTGAAGCCTTTGACCAGACCGGCGTCGCGCGCGGCGACCATGTCGCGCACGTCGGCTCCGTCTGCGTAGATCGCAATCTTCAGATTCACGGCCATAAATGGGTCCTCTTAGTGCGGGCGGATTCTAATCGGGTCAGCGATGTGCGGGAAGAAGCTCGTACACGTGCCACGGCGTCGCGCGCACGCGTCCCTGCTGCATGAGCGTCTCGAAGCAGCGTCGTTCGGGCGCGGTGACGCCGTAGTCTTCGGGCACGTTGAAGTAGCGCAAACGATTCGTTCCATGCAGCGCGCCGCAGATCGGAAGGTTCGTGAGCGGAGGCAAATACTGGTTCCCGCGCGGCGTTTCGGACAACGCGCTCGCGGTGTCGAGCATGCGCAGCAGATCGAAACCGGTCCAGTAGTAGTGCGCGTTGCGAACGGAGACCGGATGGCGCATCGGCGAGACCCAGACGGTCTCGCCGGGTTGCATGCGCTCGCGCATCGCTTTCTGCGCGACCCAGTACGGCCCGTCGTCGCTGCGCCCGGTGGCCCACACGGCTGCGACCTGCACAAGGACGAGCAGCGTTGCGACGATCGCGATCATGCGCTCGAGCAACTGTTGCGCGGGCAGTCGCTTTGTGAGCTCGCTGATCGACATCGGGACAAGACCGATGATTGCGGCCGCGGCGTAACTCCAGATCGCGTAGTTGTGCTGCCACAGCGCGGGATACGGATGCACGAAGCGAAGTTCGAGCACGGTCGCCGCAAACAACGCGACGAAGAACAACGCCTGCTTGCGCAACCCCATGAGCACGATCGCGCTCGCGGCGAGCACGATCGGCAACCGAAATGCGCCCGGCGCGAGCTTGAACCCTTTGCCTTCGAACCAAACCGCGAGCACCCTCGGCGCGATGTCGTGCAGGGGCTTGTTGAATTCGACGGTGAAGAAACGGATCTCGTCGAGCGGCGCGATCGCGTTCAATGCAAGCGATGCGATTGCGATCATCGCGACGCAAATCGCGATCGCGGCGATGCGGCCGTTGCGCGCTTTTGCGTGTCGTGCAATTGCGAAGATCACGATCACGACGCTCGACAGCGGCCACTTCGGTGTCCACATGCCGCCGATGGCGACGAGTGCGATGCCCACACCGGCGAGCACGGTCGCGAAGCGATTCCGCGGCAGCAGCACGAGCGCCGCACCGCACCAGAAGAACGCAAGCGCGAACGGTTCGGGACGAATGTCGACGACCATGCGCAGCCACATCGGTCCCGACGCGAAGAGCATGGCCACGCTGAGAAATGCGCCGAGGGGCGAGATGCGCCAGACGATGGACGCGAATGCGACGAGCGCAATCACGCCGGCGAATCCGCACAACCAGCGCGCGTGAATCGCGAACGGCCGCACGTCCACGCGCTCCGCGTGCGGCGCAAACGGCTCGATCGCCGCGAAGATCAGCGGCGAGTGATGTTCGAAGAACGTCTCGAATACCCGCTCACCATTGGCCATCATCCACGCCGCGTGCATGTGCTCGATCTCATCCACCTGCGGCTCACGATCCGCGCGATCGAACACGACGAAGAGCTGCGCGAGGAAGATGGCGATGAGGAGTGCGAGTGCGATGCGTTTGTTCATCGCTGCACTCCATGTTGCGGTACGACCTCAACAACGTGCGGCAACGGCGTAGGGCGAATGCGATTCGCCGCCTGCAGTGCATCGAAGCACGGCAATTCGGTGTCCAACGCACCGCCAACCATCGGCTTCGCGGCGAATCGCAAACGTCCTTCGCCGTGAAGGGTTGCGCAGAACGGGAAGTTCACGAGCGGAGGAAGATATCGCTTGCCGCGTTCTGTCTCGCGCGCCGCGGCGATGAGGACGAAGAGACGCCAGTCTTCCATACCGAACCAGTAGTAATGCGCGTCGCGCGCGGTGATCGGATGGCGGCGCACGACGGACATCCACACGGTATCGCCGGGACGCAGCCGTTGCGCAAGCATGCGCTGTGAACGCCAGTACGTCGACGCATCCGCGCGAGCGAACGTGAGTTGTGTGGCGGCATTCGGAAGCAATAGCAGCACGACGAGCCACGGTGCAGAACGCGCAAACGTGCTTTGCAGTGCAGCCGAAATCTTCAATCGCGACAAGAGTGCGACGCACGCACTGGGCAGGCACGCGAGGATCGCGGCCGCATTGAACGCCCACATCGCATAGTTGTGCGAACCGACTGCTGGGTAAGGATGAATGAAGCGAATTTCGAGCACGGCGGCGACGAAGAGCGCGACGAAGAGCAACGCCGATCGGAGGTTTCGCTCGAAGTACGCGCCTGCTGCAATGAGAATCGAGAGGCACATCACAGTCAGCCAGCCGAACAGCGCAGGCGCTTCCTGAAACGCGCGGTACGAGTCGACGGCGATTCGCGGCCAGTGCGCGCGACTGCCATTGAGCTCGAAGACGAAGAAGCGAATCTCGTCGAGCG
>JBQCJC010000522.1:0-11313 GCA_051953135.1 Thermoanaerobaculia bacterium
CGGGGCGCCGCCGATCCAGCCGGCGTGGGCGCCGGCGCTCCGCTTGCGGACGCCAGCGCTCCGCTTTGCGCGGCCCATTGCTTCTTCAATTTCGCATCTTCGAAGAACGCCCAGAACAACGTTGCCGCGGCGCGGGCGTTGGGCGTGTAGCGAAGCAACCCGGCAGAAGCGCGCAACGCGTCGAGCTGAGACGCAATTAACCCCGCATCGTGATCATGAACCCCGCGCTCATAGCCCTCGTCATACCGCTCGCGGAAATCGCCGCCGGTGAACGCGAGGTATTCGGCGCGATACACATCCTTTGTTTCGGAGACGAGCTCCTGATCCCAGAACGATTTCGTCGCTTCGAATGCAGGATCGGTGATTGGCTCGAAAAAGCCGGTGCCGGTGATGTGGAGGTGCGGAACGCCGTCGCGCGGGACGAGCGTCAGTTCCACCGACTGCGTGTTTACGCTGAAGCGGTGCTGGCCGAAGCGCACGATGCTCGCGCCGTCTTCGAACAATTCCTTCTTGTCGCGGAGCGTGCGCGCGGCTTCGTCGCGAGCGGCTTTCAATCGGCCGTCGATTTCATCCGCGCGCACGACATCGCCGAGCTCGCGCAATTTCGCCGATGTCGATCGCAGCTTCGCGACCATTGCATCGGATGCAAAGAACGCGTTCAGTGCATCGACGTCGAGCAATGTTTCCGCGCGTCGCGCGATGCCTTGCAGGATTCGCTCGGCGGCGCTGCTCAGTTGCTCCGCGCGTTTCTGCCGTTGCTCGAGCAGCGATTGCTTCTTCGCGGAGAAGGCTTCGTACACCTCCTCGCGTTTTGTCGTGAGCTGCGCGGCGAATTCATCGAGCTCGCTGAATCGCGTCTCGAGCTCTTCGAGTTGCAGCATCAGCTTCGAAAGCTCGGCGTCACACCGCTCCGGCGTATCCGCGGAGGCAACGGCGTTCGCAACGGTCTGCGTGAACAGCGCGAACTGCACGCCGAACTCGGCGACGCGTTCTTTCGACAGCAATTCGCGACGTCGCTGCGCGACGAGCGCGCGTACGCGATTCAGTCCGCCTAACAACGTCGAGATACGCTCGAGGATCTGAATGCGAACGGTGGGATCTTCGATGTTCAGCGAGCCGAGAATTTCAGTCAGGAGATTGAGCGAGGCGATGACGTGCTCGCACTCCGCATTCAGCGCTTCCGCTTCCGGCGTCTTCGCGACCATTGCGATCTTCGCTTCGATCGCGGTCATCTGCTCCGCGAATGGCGCGAGCGCTTTCTCATCGAGCAGGAACTCGACCGTGCGTCGCGACAACGCGTCGAAGCGCTGCACGACTTCGGCTTCGAGCGCATCGACCTTCGTGCGATCGACGTACCGCAACTCGCGCATGGAGATGATCTGTCCCTGCTTCGAACGCAGCGCGCCGAGTTGTTTGACGTAATCGACGATCGACTGCGGCTCGTCGAGTTTGGCATCGAGCGATGCTTCGACATCGCTCACGGACTTCGCCGCTTGTGCGCGCAGGGCTTCGACTTTTTCGAACTCGTCAATGATGAGCTCCGCGTTCGCGCGAATCTCTTTCACCGACGATTGCAACTCCTCGGCTTCCGCATGTCCGAGCCAGTGATACGCGTCGAGCGTGCGCGCCGCGGCGGCGATGAGATCTTCGTACGTCGCGCGCGTCGGCGTTTGTTCGTCGATCAATCGACAGATCGAGAGTGCCGATGACAAGCCGCGCACCAGCTCGCGATTGCCGATCTTTTCGAGATGCGAATCGGACTTCGGCCGCTTCGCGACGTGATCGTCGCTCATGAACGGCGTCTGCCACACCTGCATCGCATGCACGCGCGTCGGCTCGTTGCCTGCGGCCTGGAAGATGACCATCTTGCCGTCGGCGAACATGCTGAAGCCGTGACACGTGAGCGGATTCACGACCTCTTTGCGAATGAGGTTGTACGGAAAGAGCAGCGTGCGTCCTTCGTCGCGGCGATGAAAGATGTACAGCACGTCTTCGCCGTTCGGCGCACGCATGGCGCGCATGAACTCCATCTCGGCGGGATCGTGCTCGAAGAGTTTGGTCTCACCGGTGCGCAGCGTGTATCCGCCCGGAAAAATGATTCCGTGATCCTCGGGCAGTTGAATGCACGCGAAGCCGATCGCGTCGATGCGTTTCACGTTCTTCGCGCGGCGATTGAAGACGTAGTAACGCCAGTGTTTTTCGCGATACGGCAGGAGCTTGATGAGAATCAGACTGCCGACGATCGCGTAGTGAATCTGCGCGTCATCGAGTGATTGATCGGTGTCATCGACCGGCTCGCTGAAGATGCCTTTGCCGGTCTCGGTGTTGTCTTCGATCTTGATCGTGACGTCGCCGCCGACAGTCTCGACGAAGACTTCATCGTGAATCGAAACGTGCGGGAACTTTCCGCGCACGTGGTTCTCGCGCGTGGTCGCGGACCATTCGAAATCGTAGCGCGGCGGGAAGACGTGATCGCGCTCGCCGCGATTGTCGATGTAGGTGGCGCGGCCGTCGACGCCGACGTTCCAGCGGAAGACGCGCAGGTCGGCCAGCTTGTCGCTCGTTTGAAATATGGCGAGGAGTTTGGAATCGATGCGACGAAGCTGCAGGAGCTTCGAGTTTTTGTAGAACTGGTAGAGCTCTTTGAAGTCTCTGACGAAGTTCGGATCGCGCAGAAAATTTTCCGGCGAATCCGCGGGCACCGGCGTGATCTCGGTTCCGAAGCGATGCAGCGAGAAGACATCTTCGACGCGCGTCTCGGTTTTGAGTCCGATGAAGACGTTGTAGCCGAAGAGCAGCAGCCCGCCGACTTCGACGATGTCGCGCGGAACGCAGTTGTTCTCCGTGCGAATGCGATCGCTGCCGAGCAGCGCCATCTCCGCGCCGCCGAACAATTCGATGCGGCGTTTGTTGAGACGCTCCGCCTTCGCGGCGAGCGCCTTGCCATTGCCTGCGAGGCGCTCGCGAAGAACTTCGTAGGTGCCTTGTTCGATCATCAGAATCGGTAGTCGGTTGTCGGTAGTCGGTTGTCGGGGGAACGGGCCGTCGCGATTCGCCGGTCGTCGTCATCGTCATCGGTTCTCCCGACTACCGACTACTGACTACCGACTACCGCGCGCTAGTCCGCGCGCACCACCGGCACCTTTGCGCGTGCCGGAGGCACGATCACCGGCTCCTCGGGTTTTTTCACGCCGAGTTTCTCGAGGATTTGTTGTGCGGCGTCGCTTTCGCCGATGAAGTTGTCGACGGCTTTGCCGAGACCGATCGAGTTGACGATGCGGTCGAGGAACTGGCCGTCGCCGCCGACGATGTCGATCTTCGCGGTCTTAAGTGCGTCGCCGAGGATCTGCGCTTTGGCTTTCTCGATGTCGAGACGCGCGCGGATTGCTTCCGTGCCGAGGACGCGCTGATTTTCGTTATTGATGCGGAACTCTTCGTGCTCGCGCGATGCCGCGTCGAGCTGCTTCATCGCCGCGGCCTTCTTCTCGATGCCGTTTGCTTCGGCCACGAGCTTCTCCTGAATGCCCGTCGCTTCCGCGAGCGCCTTGTCGCGCAGCACCGACGCTTCAGCCGCGCCGACTTTCTGCATCGCGACTGCCTGCGCTTCGCGAACGCGCACCTGCGCGAGTCCCTGCTTTTCGCTCGCGAGTGCATCGGCCTCTTTGACCTTCGCCTCGGCGAGACCCGCGGCCGCGGCTTCGGCCTGCAGACCTTCGGCGAGACGCATCTTTGCGCGTGCCTCGCGATCCGATGCTTCCAGTTCCGCTTCCGCGTGCGTGACGCGTTCCTTCGCCTTGTGCACCGACGCCTGTTCCGCGGCTTCGGCGGCTTTGATGTCCTTGACCAGCTTCTCCTGCGCTTCCGCTTCGGCGGCGATGATCACCGCATCGCGATTGCGCTTCGCGTCTTCCGTGACCTGCACGGTCTTGATGCGCTCCTGCTCTTCGACCACCGTGCGCTCGACCATGACGCGCTCGCGAATGACGTCCTGAATCGCTTTGCGCTCGACTTCGAGCGCTTTCTCTTTCTCGATGCGCGACAACTCGACGGCGCGCTCGCGCGACACGGCTTCGAGCACGCGATCTTTCTCGACGCGCTCGGTTTCGATGCCGACGACGCGCTCGCGATTCTTCTGCGCCACTTCGACCTGGCGCATTTTGTTCTGCTCCGAAACCTGAATCTGTTCCTCGGATGCAATGCGCGCCTGTTCCGAACGCTGCTTCTCCTCGGCCTGAATCTTCGCCAGTTCCGCGGCTTCGCGTGCGCGTACCGATTCGATCTCACGCTGCTGCTTCGCCGTGGCATCGGCCTGCTGGCGATCGAGCTCGAGAATCGCTTCCGCCGCTTCGACGTCCTGCTTCTTCGTCAGCTTCTTCTCGGTGTTCTGGAACTCGTTCGTCTTGACGTGCTCCGTCGACGTCAGCTCCGTGATTTTGCGGATGCCCTGCGCGTCGAGGATGTTCATCGGATCGAGATTCACGATCGGCGTTTGTTCGAGATAGTCGATCGCGGCGTCTTCGAGCACGTAGCCGTTGAGGTCACGTCCGATGAGATTGATGATCGCGTCGCGGAACTCGTGGCGCTTCGTGTAGAGATCGACGAAGTCAAGTTGCTTGCCGACCGTCTTGAGACCTTCGGAGAATTTCGCGCTGAACAACGCTTCGAGCGTGTGCGGATCGGAGGCGCGCAGGCAGCCGATCGACTGCGCGACTTTGATCACGTCTTCGACGGTCTTGTTCACGCGCACGAAGAACGTGACCTTGATGTCGGCGCGAATGTTGGCGCGGCAGATGAGGCCGTCCTTTGCGCGGCGATCGATCTCGATCGTCTTGACGGAGATGTCCATCACTTCCGCTTTGTGAATGATGGGCAGCACGGTCGCGCCAGTGAATGTGACTTCCGGCTCGGCTTTCATCTTGTTCACGATGAGGGCCTTGCCCTGTTCGACCTTGCGGTAGAACTTGGCGATCATCACGCCGATCACGAATACAGCAACGACGAGAAGGCCCACTCCGACGATCACGGCAACAATCAGGTCCATTGTTTTTTCTCCTTAGCTCTCCGCCTGAGGACGCGGCGCGAGCACGGCATCCACCTCGGCGATCGAGTGATCGATCGGTCCCACGTGGTAGAGGCCTTCTTTGGGGTCGTAGTCGAAGACGATCGCTTTGCTGCCGATCGTCAGCATGTTTTCGCGAAAGCAGCGCACCTGCGCGATGTTGCCGTCGATCTCCGCGGTTCCGGAGTGATCGTCCACACGCAGCGAGCGCACTTCACAGATTTTTCCGACGAGCTGCGTGTTGTGCGTGCCGCCGACGACGGTGAAGAAGCCTTTGAACGGACGCACGGCGATGGAGCCGATGCCGAGGCCGATCGCGGCGGCGGCGAGGAAGATGCCGCTGTTGATGAGCAGCGAGTCGGGGAGGAAGCGATCGAGCACGAAGCTGGCGAACCACGCGAAGATCGTGGCGACGCCGGCGACGATGGTGATGGGAATGCTCGAGACGCCGAGAAGCGAGAGCGCGCCTTCGAGGACACTGTCGTGCACGTCGTCGACGCCGAGCGCGCCGTCCAGCCATTCGATGTCGGCCGCGCCGAGCACGGTCGCGAGCGCGTACAGCAGAAAGAATCCGAGCAGAACGGTGAAGACAACCGTCGGAAACGCAAGGGCCGCGGAAAGGAAGACGCTCATCGGAATTTGGGATAGAAAGTGGAGATAACTTTTACAGGACGGAGCGCTGCACGTCCATCAAAATCGAACGACGCTGCTATTTTGACCTCTCCCGTCTGCTAGTCTCTGCCCGCTCATGCGACGCCTCGTCGCGCTTCTCGTGATCGCGCTCGTAGCGCTCGTGTTTCGCTGCTGGCGAATCGAGAGCGTTCCTTCCGGTTTGTACGTCGATGAAGTGCATGTCGCGCGCAACGCGCTGGCGTGGCGACTCGACGATCACGCGGACTGGCTCGGCACGCGGCCTCTCGTCGTGAAGGGCTGGGTCGAGAAGTCGAATCTCTATCTCGCGATCGCGTCGACGTTGATGGCGATTGGCGGCGATGGCGTGCTCGGCGTGCGCATGATCTCGGTCGTGCCGAGTCTCGCGTGCGTGCTGTTGTTGTTTCTGCTCGCGCGTGAAGTGGCGGATCGACGCGTCGCGATGCTCGCGGCGTTTCTGCTCGCGTGTTCGCATTGGGCTTCGCGCACGGGACGCACGGGCTGGGATGAGGTGCTGATGACCGCGCTGCACCTCGGCGCATTGACGTTGCTTGCGCGTGCGCATCGACGCGAGTCGTCGCTCGAAGCTGCAGGCGCGGGTGCGTCGATCGGCGTTTCGCTCTACACGTACATCGCGTCGCGTCTCGCGTTGCTGCATGTGCTCGTGTGGCAAACGTGGGAAGTGTTCGTCGCTTCGTCGCGACGTGTTGCGTTGCGGCGTCTCGCGTTGTTGATCGTGAGTGTGGCGATCATCGCGGGACCGTTCTTTCTGCGACTCGCGCCAGAGCAGGTGAATGTGCGAACGCGACAGGTGTCGGTGTTCTCGCGCGACGATGCGGCGTCGACGATTGCGAAGAATGCGATTGCGCATCTCGCGATGTTCCACGTGCGCGGTGGTGCGTACATCCGCGATGCGCTGCCGCGCTTTCCGATGCTCGATCCGATGACCGGTCTGCTGCTGCTCGCGGGAATCATTCCGGCGTGGCGCATCGGTGGCTGGCAGCGACGCATGCTCATCACGTGGTTCGCGATCGTGATTCTCGGCGGCGTGCTTTCTGTTTCGCCGGAAGGTCCGCCGTATCCGTATCGCGTCGCGAATCTCGCGCCGTGGGCTTGTCTCGTTGCAGCGATTGGCGGTGTGTGGTTGTTCGATCGTGTGTCGTCGCCGCGACGCATTGTGCTCGCGACGAGTTTTCTCATCGCGATCGTCGTGATGAACGCGTGGGTCGTGTTTGTCGGCGCGCCCGCGTATCCCGGCAGCGCCCGCGTGTACGGCGTCGCGCCGACGCAGATCGGGAAGTGGCTTGCGAAGAATCGCGGTGAGCGTCGCGCGATCATTCACATTCGCGCGCTCGATGCGCCTGCGATCGCGCCGTCGTATCCGTACGCGGCGGCGAATTGGAAGAACTACTACCGCATCGTTGACCGCGCGTTCGCGGTGCAACTCGCGGCCGGTGTGTACGCTCAGCATCCCGAGCGATCGCTCGAGCCGTTGCGAAGCATGGGCGATGTGGATGTCGTGCCCGAGTTGCCGCGCGTGCTGCCGAGTGATGCGATTGTGATCGCGCCCGTGGGCACGCCAGGTACGGCGTTACGCGCGGAGGATGGGAGGGTGGTGGCGGTGGTGGTGGAACGCTGAGGGGAGCGCCGGTGTCCTCACCGGCTGGCCCGGCGGCGTCCGCGCCGCCGTTCATCGACGCGCGCGAAGACGCGCGCGGGCCAGCCGACGAAGACGTCGGCGCTCCACGCGACGTGCTCTACCTCCGCAAAGTTGCCGTGAACCCACCATTCGCATCCGCGGTCACGCGGGCGGGTTCGGTCGCTTCGCTGTAAATCTCCACGTTTGTTCCTGGTGCCGCGGTTCCGGTCACGACCGTCGCGCCGTCGTCGCTCACGCTGATCGTCGTCACGCGTCCCGCGACCACCGCGGTGATGAGGTTGTCATCGAACGCGTTCTCCACATCCGTCACCGCGCGCGATGCGAGTGCGCGCGCGGTGCGATTGCCGCGGAACGTCGACGTCTCGATCGCACTGCCATCCGCGAGCGCGGCGCCGGTGTGATTCAGCAGGAACAGCGAATGGCGGATGCGCGAGCCCGCGCCTTCCACCACGACGCCATCGCCGGAGTTACTGACTTCGAGAAACTCCGCATCGATGCGGGACGAGCCGCGCGCGACGATGCCGGTGTTCAGCATGCCGGTCACGAGCACGCGTCGCAGAATCGCGGCGCCGCGCGTCTCGATGCCCGTCGCGTCCCTCCGCGCGAGCAGCGTGCCGACGATGACGTTCTCCATCGACAGCGCACCCGCGGCGCGCACGATCGTCTTCGCATTCACCAGCGTGAGATCGCGGAGAATCAGCGAGTCACCCGCATCGAATCCCACATCCGCGCCGCCGAAATCGATCGTGAATTCGGACCGCGTCGGATTCAGCAACGTCGTCTGCGCGAGACCCACCGTCGACACCGATCCGATCGGCACCTGCGACGCGCTGCCGCTGATCGTGACCGGCGACGTGATGCGCGGCAGCGCCGACGTGAGCGTCACATTGCCGCGCAGACGAATCTCGTACCCGCCGCGCGATGCATTCGCGGCCTCGATCGCGCTGCGCAACGTCGATTCATTCGTGATTTCAATCGCCGCGCTACGGACGCGCAGCGGTGTCGTCGTCGCGAATCCATCGAGTCCCGACGCGCTGCGTGCACTCACGCGCGCGACGTAGTCGCCGGCATCGAGTGTTGGCGGTTGCCACTCCGTCGTTTCGACGCGCGCTTCACGCGCCACGATCTCCGCGCACGCGGCATCGCGACAAACTTCCGCGGTGTAGCTCACCGCGCCATTCACTGCATACCAGCGAATCGTCGGCCGCGCGGATGCGGTGTCGATCGGCGAGACCGCGGGTGCGAGGAGCAGTTTCTCCGGCTTCGGCGGCTTCTGTCCTTCCGGCACCGCGACTCCCATGCCTTCGCCGACTTTCACCGACGCACCGGCGCTCGCCACATTCGCCGAGCCGCGATACGACATCACCTGCGCGTTCGTTCCTTCTTTTCGGAAGCGCGCTTTCGCCGCGCCGCTTGCCGGTTTCGCGGTGGTGGTGCCGACGATGATCTCGATGTCGCTCGCCGGTTTCGCGGATGGCGCGGGTTTGTCGAGATCCGCGTGTCCGTCGACGATTTCGATCTCGTTCGCACCTCGCGGCTGCTGCGGCGCGGTTTTCGTCCCACGCAAAAATACGAGCGAGCGCTCCGTGAGCGTCAGCAGCGTCTCGTCTTCGAATTTCAATTCCGCGGAGGACGCTTCGTACGTGCGAATGCCATTGCGCTCGCCGAGTTGATCGCCCGCGTGCGCCGTGGTCCACGGCTCGGGCTCGGGCTTGCGCTCCACGCGTCGCGCGACGTGATTCACGACCGCCGATCGCGCGGGCAGCGTGCGCGAGAGAATCACGCGAATGCGCTGGCCCGGCGTGAGCCGATTCGGATCGGCGACGTTCGGATTGAGCTTCCAGTTGTCGCGCCAGTCGGCCGAACTGCCGAGGTATTTGACGGTGATGCGGCTCAGCGTTTCGCCTTCCTTCACCGTGTGCCAGCCGATCGTGTCTTCGGCCGTGACGCGGAATGCAAGCAGGAGAATCGCCAGGAGAATGCGTTTCATCGACTCAGTCGCTCCAGTGAGATCGTAGGAATCAGCGCCGCGGAACCGTGGCCTTTCGCCGGAATCGCGCCGGTCACGGTTTCGAGCTTCCATTCGAGATTGTGTTTGCGCGCGAGTAGTTCGAGACCGCTCGCCACTTCGTTCGTCGTTGCGGGGCGATCGTTTGGATGCTTTTGCATCAGCGCCGCGACGAGTCGCGCGAGCGGCTCGACGATCGCACGATCGCCTTCGATCACGGTGTCGAGCGCCGGAGGCGTGCTCATGATCGCGGCGAGAATCGTTTCGCGTGCGCCATCGCGCTCGAACGGATTCTCGCCGGTCGCGCATTGATAGAGGAGCACGCCGAGGGAGAAGAGATCACTGCGCGAATCGCGGCTCGTCGCGGTTGCAACTTCGGGCGCGATGTAGCCCGGCGTGCCAAACACCATGTCCTGCTCTTTGGAGACGTTCATGACCAGCGCCGCGAGACCGAAATCTGCGACCTTGATTGCGCCGTCGTAGCCGAGGAGAACGTTCGCGGGCTTGATGTCGTGATGCTGGAATCCGCGCACGTGCGCTGCATCGAGCGCATGCGCAACCGCTGCACCGACGAGCACCGTTTGCTCCGCCGTCATCTTGCCGTAGACGTCGAGAAACGATTGCACGCTCATGCCGTCGACGAGCTCCATGGCGATGAACGCGGCCTGCGGTGTGTCTTCGACGTCGAAGATCGAAACGATGTTCGGATGATTCACGCTCGCGGCGGTGATCGCTTCGACGACGAGCGTGTCGACGAGCTCGCGCGCTTCTTCGGGCGCGACGGTGTCGAAGCGAACGGTCTTCAACGCGACCGGTCTGCGCAACTTCGGATCCCAGCCGCGAAACACCGTGCCCATGCCGCCCTGGCCGATGATGCCGGTGACCTGATAGCGGCCGAGGAACACGCGCCCGAGGTCTTCCTGATCGGCGATGCGGCGCTCGATTTTCTCCGCGCTCGCGCGCAGTTGCTCGATCTCACTGCCGTGCGGAATCGGCGTACCCGCCAGTCGCTGTTGCGCGCGAATGACCGCGCGAATCGGTTTCACGATCGTGCGCTGCGCGACCATCGCGACGAGCATCGCCAGCGCGAGTGCGACCAGTGCCGCGGTGAATGCGCGACGGCGCATCATCGACACAAGCTCGTTCGCGCGTGCGAACGGTTGTCGCGACAACACGAACCAGTTCGTCCCCGCGACTGGCGCGAACGCGCCCATGATCTCCTTGCCGCGCGCATCGCGATACACGCCCGTGCCGTTCACGCGCGCGGTGCGTGCGGCGGCGATCATTTCCTTCGGGAATCCTGCGAGCGCGCCGCGTCCCGCGAGCAGACCGGTAGGCGAGGCGAGGATCATTTCTGCTTCATCGCCGACTTCCGCGGGATCAAGCGCGTCGGAAACGGTGGGCACTTCGCCTAACAAACGCAGCGTGCCGCGCGTGCCGAGGGGCTCGGAGACGAGGAGCCACTGCGTGCCGCTGTTCGTCCACAAACGCGGCTCGGTGGAGAGCGGCAATGCGCCCGCGCGCTCGGCGATGCCTTGTCGTTGCGCGCGCACGACTACTTCGTTCGCCGGTGTGACGATGTCGATCATGCCGATCGATGGATCGGAGCCGAGGATTTCCTGCAGGAGACCTTTGGCAACGTTGGAGTGCGGATCGTCGGTGATCGATGCGTTGAGCGCGAGTGAGCGCGCGAATGCACGACGCGTTTCGAGCGTCGTGGCAATGCGCTCCGCCGCGGTCGATGCCGCCACCGCGTGCGTGCGCAGTACCTGCTCATGCATCCCCGCACGATTGACATCGAACAGCGACCACACCGCGTACCCGAGCGGCAGCACAGCCACGAGCGCCAGCGCGAGCGAGACTCGGACGATGAGCGGAATGGGACGCACGAGGGGATTATGGGGGAGAGATGGGGGATGAGAGATGAGAGATGAG
>JBQCJC010000523.1:0-5658 GCA_051953135.1 Thermoanaerobaculia bacterium
GACGACGGTTTCCGTTCTCCACACCGAACGTGGGCGTGAAGCGGTACGTCGGCGCGTCGCCGCGCGTGCCGATCGCTTCGATCTTCAACGTGATCGCGTTCGGCACCGAGTTCACATCTGCACTCAGCGTCGCGGTCGATCCCGCGGCGATGTCCTGCGTGCGCGAGATACCAGTGCCGGACAGCGTCACGCGCAACGGCGTATCGCCCGCCGTCACCGTCACGGCGACGGGACCCGTCTTCGTCGCGGTGAATTTGTAGAAATCGAGATCGCCATCGGTGCAGATCGCGCCGTTCACGGTCGAACCGCCAGTGAGATTTCCGTACGCCGAACCTGCTTCGTTGTTCGGCTCCTGAATGTCGAAGCACGGCGCGACGTTCGTGATCGGCACTGACGTCACAACGACGGCCGGCTGCGGACCCGCGGTCACACGCGAGCCGGCCACGACCACGCGATACATGCCCGGCGCTGCATTCGCGATCTCCACCTCTTCGGTGTTGTCGACTTTGTTCACGCCTTTCGTTGCCGCCGCATTCGGGCTGTTCTTGTCGAGCACCCACGGCAGGTACGTCGTGGCATCCGGTCCGATGACGCGAAGATCGAGATCATTCACGAGCGCCACGTCCGCGACTTCATCGTCACTGCCCGGAGGCGGCGTGATTGCGGGATCGTTCCACTGCAACACGACGCGCACGTTCTGCGCGCTCGGCACGTTGATGCGGAACTCTTCGTTCGCGCCCTGCCCGTTCGCGAACGTGACGTTCTTGATGCGCGAGCCGGTTCCGCCATCGGCGAGGATCAGATCGACCGCATTCTTCGCATTCGCGAGACCGAAGCCGTACGTGTAATCAGGACCAGGATTGCCGAGATCCTGCGCGCCCGCGATGAGGATCGCTTTGAGCTGCAGCGGTTTCGGATCCGTATTGAATGTCTTGCGCCACTGCTCGACGAGCAACGCGGACATACCCGTGACCGCGGGCGTCGACATCGATGTGCCATTCGCGCGGCCGTAGCTGTTCGTCGGAATCGTCGAGAGCACGCCGTATCCGCGAGCGACGAGGTCGGGCTTCACGCGACCATCTTTCGCCGGACCGCGCGAGCTGAAGTTGACGATCTCCGCGTTGCTGTTCACCGCGCCGACCGTCACCACGTTCTTTGCCGCGGCGGTGACGCCGATCGTGTCGAACGGCAGCGTGTCGTGATGCTTCACGGTCTCGCAGCCGCCATTGCACGCGACCGGACAATCGGTGCCGGTACCGGTTTTCGAATAGCAGTAGAGCTTCGTCTTGTCGGTATCGCCATCGTTGTTGACGTGACGATGTCCCGAGAACTCATCGGCGAACGACGGAGGATCGGCGTCGTTGCCGGCCGAGTGAACGAAGAGAATGTTTTTGTCGTTCGAGATCTCGTCGATCGGCGAAGTGAAGTAGAGATCGTACGCGCCGTAGAATTCGGCCGCGTCGTTCCACACCTGATCGCCGCCGTCGGTGCTCCATCCGAGAACGAAGCCCCAGGAGTTGTTGTCGGCACTGATGCCGAGGGGCTTCAGCTTCTCGTCCTTTTGCTCGAGGAACGCGAGGTCGCCGCCGCACGGCTTCTGAATGCAGAACTGATAGATCTTCGCCTGCGGCGCCATGCCTTTCGCCGCGGCGTTGATGCCGGCCGCGCCGATCGTGCCGGCAACGTGCGTAGCGTGCAGTTTGTCGTTCGTCGTGCCGCCGCTGGCGTCGACGATCAAGCGTCCGCCGAATTCAGGATGCGAGGCCTGCGCTTCCGCGAGCTCGAACAACGAGACCGTGACGCCAGCGCCGCTGAGGTTGTACGGCGCCGAGTAAAGCTCGGTGACGTGCGAGAGTCTCGCGGTATCGGCGTTGTCCGATTGCACTTTGAGATTGCGCACGCCGGCGATGGCGAGCACGTTGTCGTCGGCAGCAAGTGCTTCGAGCGCGGCGCTCGGCACTTTCACTTCGACGCGTTGCGACGGCGAGAAACGCGTGCGAAACGGATCGAGCACGCCGCCGGCCGCGAGAATCGTTTCGCGCGCCACGTCGTAGTCGACGTCTTTGTGAAAGACGACGTTCACGCGAGCCATCGTTCTGCCCTGCGCGAATTCCCGATACGCGGAACGATGGATCTTCGCCTCAGGACGCAGCGTCTCGATCGAGGCGATGCGCGCGTCATCGATCACGGCGTCCTTCGCAACGCGAGCGATGAGACGTCCGTTCGCAAGCGGTGCGGTGATCGTGATGCCTTCTTCGGCGAGCGCCGCGCGATCTGCATCGGTGAGCGCACGAACTGGTGTGAGCACCGCGTGACGCGACGTGCGCGGCTCACCTCCGCGATTCGCGGGAGCAGCGCTGGCAACTGTGGCGAGAACGAAAAGAGACAGTACGACGGTCAGACGGCGCATATTGTTATTTTACGTTCGCAACGACGGGTTCGTATTGTTACGGTGTGGTGCCCGAGGTCGGACTCGAACCGACATGAGGGTTAACCTCGGCAGATTTTGAGTCTGCTGCGTCTGCCATTTCGCCACTCGGGCATTACGAACTGCTCACCGCGTGCTGTGCATCCTGCCAGCGGCGGGCGCAGGAGTGCAATTCTTCTTCCGTCAAAACGCGGTTCGTCGACTTCGCCAGTTGAAAGATCTCGCGCGCAAGCGCTTCTTCCTGAGGATATCCGTTTGCGTCGAGCCAGTACACAACATTGCTCAATCCGCACATCGGGCCGACCTCGATGATCTGCTGCAACCCGAACATCCCCGCAGGAACGCCCGAGTAAACGCGATCGGCAAGCCACTCACTTCCCTTTTTCTTCGCTTTGATGATCGCGGCTGCATGAACGCCGGTTCCGGTGCGGAACGCATCGCGGCCGAAAACAGGATAACGATCCGGCACTTCGGTCTTCGTCACGTTCGCAACGAAGCGCACGTACTCCGGCAACGCGGTGAGATCGTTGTCGATCCATCCCATCAATTTGAGATTGACCATCAACAAATCCATCGGCGCATTGCCTACGCGTTCTCCGATTCCCGCGGCCGATCCATGCACGCGATCCGCACCTGCTTCGAGCGCGGCGATGCAGTTGATGACGCCGAGGTCGCGGTCCTGATGTCCGTGCCAATCGACTTTCACCGCGGGATTCACGCGATCGACGATCTGCCGCACGAATCGCACGAGATTGCGCGCGCCCCACGGCGGTGCGTGACCGACCGTGTCCGCAATGCAGATGCGCGCGGCACCGGCATCGATCGCGGCGGTGTAGAGCTTCTCGATGTCTTCCGGTTTCGCACGTGTCGTGTCTTCCGTCACGTACATCACCGGAATGCCCTGACTCACCGCGAAACGCACGGCTTTCGTCGACTGCTCGACGATCCAGTCGAGATCCCACTCTTCCGCGAACTGACGGATCGGCGATGAGCCGATGAAGAGATCCGCTTCGATGGCGATGCCGACTTTGTTCGAGATCTCGACGATCGGCTTGATGTCGTTTTCGTGCGTGCGTCCCGCGGCGCTGGGATACACGGAGAGCTTCTGCTCGACGATCTCGCGCGCGAGTCGCTCGACCGTCTTCTGCACGTGCGGTCCGGCACCCGGCAGACCGATGTCGGCGTTGTCGATGCCGATCTGATTCATGAAGTGAAGAATCTGAAGCTTCTCTTCGATCGATGGATCGTGGACGGACGGCGATTGCAGTCCGTCGCGCAGAGTCTCGTCGTCGAACTCGATTTTGCGCGCGGGCCGCGACGCCTGCTCGCCGTCGACGTTCCAGTCGTGGATGAGGTGTTCCAGATCGTCAGTCATGCCGTGTGGTTCAAGGACAAAAATTATCGCCCGTTGAATTCCGCCGCGCGTTTTTCGAGGAACGCGCTCATCCCTTCCTTCATGTCCTGCGTCGATGCGAGAAGGCCGAACAGCGTGGCTTCGAGGAACTGTCCTTCTTCGAACGGCATCTCGCTTCCGCTCATCACCGCTTCGATCGCCGCGCGCACCGCGAGCGGTCCTCGCTTCGCGATGGTTCGCGCGAGCGTCTCCGCGGTGTTCATCAACTCTTCCGCGGGAACGACTCGGTTCACGAGACCGATGCGCTCGGCTTCAGTCGCGTTGATGCGATCGCCCGTGAGAATCAGTTCGAGCGCTTTGCCTTTGCCGAGCAGTCGCGCCATGCGCTGCGTGCCGCCGTAGCCGGGAATGATGCCGAGCGTGACTTCGGGAAGTCCCATCTGCGCTTTGTCCGACGCGATGCGCATGTGACATGCGAGCGCGAGCTCGCATCCTCCGCCTAACGCGAAGCCATTCACCGCGGCGATGACCGGTTTCGGGAAGCGCTCGATCGCGCGAAAGACTTTCTGTCCCTTCTCCGCAACGGCCTTGCCGGTGATCGGCGTCATCTGCGCGAGCTCGTTGATGTCCGCGCCGGCGACGAATGCCTTCTCGCCCGCGCCGGTGAGGATCACGCATTTCACGGAATCATCATCGCGCGCGGCTTCGAATGCTTCGCCGATCTCGGCGACGGTTTGCGCATTGAGCGCATTGAGCACTTTCGGGCGATCGATCGTGATGATCAGAACGCCGTCTTTGTTTTCTGTACGAACGTTGTCCATCGTGAGTCCTTACTTCTTCGCGTCCATCGGCACCGGCTTTTCACCGGAGTAGTCGTAGAAGCCCGCCCCGCTCTTGCGTCCGAGGCGGCCGGCCAGAACCATCTTGCGGAGCAGCGGCGGCGACGCAAAGCGCTTCTCCTGATACTCCTCGTACATCACGTGCGTGATGAAGTAGGTCGTGTCGAGACCAACGAAGTCGAGCAGCGTGAACGGTCCCATCGGATAACCGCATCCGAGGATCATCGCCTTGTCGATGTCTTCAATCGAACCGACGCCTTCTTCGTACGCGCGAATCGCATCGAGGATGTACGGCACGAGCAGACGATTGACGATGAAGCCGCTGTTGTCTTTGCACGAGACAGCTTCTTTGCCGAGGGATTTCGCGAATGCGAATGCGGTATCGAATGATTCGTCGCTCGTGAGAATCGTGCGCACCACTTCGACGAGCTTCATCAGCGGCACCGGATTGAAGAAGTGGAGGCCGACGAACTGCTTCGGCCGCGCGGTGGCCATCGAGAGCTCGGTGATCGTCAGCGACGATGTATTCGACGCAAAGATCGCCTCGGGCTTCACGATCTTGTCGAGTTGCGCATAGGTGTCTTTCTTGAGCTGCGCGTTTTCGATGATCGCTTCGATGATGATGTCGCAGTCCGCGAGATCTTCGAGACTCGTGGTGCCCTTCAGCCGGCCGACGCACGCGTCCATGTCGGACTGCTGCATCTTTCCCTTCTCGACAAACTTCGCGAGCGACTTCTGAATCCCGCTCAATCCCTTGTCGATGACCTTCTGCTCCACCTCGCGCACGACGACGTCATACCCCGCCTGCGCCGCCACCTGAGCGATGCCCGATCCCATGAGACCGCAACCGAGCACACCCACTTTTTTGATCGCCATTTGGTAAGGCTCCTTCGTAAATTCGGCGCATTGTAGTGCGAGCGATGAGGGAGGAGAGAGATGAGTGATGAGTGATGAGTGATGAGCGATGAGAGATGACTCGTCGCAAGCCTCACACGTGGCTATGACGTCATCGAAGCGCACGGGTCGCTCGCGCTAAG
>JBQCJC010000524.1:0-17672 GCA_051953135.1 Thermoanaerobaculia bacterium
GCGGGTTCTTTGAAGTACGGGAAGCCGTGGGTTTGCGTGAGAAGCGTTGCGCCGCTGTGCCATGCGAGCAGCGCGATTGCGAGTTAGCGAAATCGCGAGCGCATCAGCACCAACGCGCCCGCGGCCGCGGCGACGCTCAGCGGCGCGTAGAGCGGGAGCACGTAACGGATGCCGAGGTTGAGATGACTCGGCATGGCGACGAGGAGAATGGCGATTACCGCGGCGAGTGCTTCGCCGGCGACGCGCGTCTGTCTCGCGAAGAATGCGCAGAGCAGCAAGGCGAGCGATGCGATCGTCGACTTCAACGCGAGCGCGATCAAAAAGTAGTACCACCAGCCCGTCGTGCGCAGCTCGCCGAACAGGAAGCTCTTGTGGCCGAGACGATCGACCTCGGCGAGCTTGCGAATGCCATCGAGGAATGGCTCCGCGTGAAACCCATAGCCGATCCAGATCAACGCGAGCGTCGTGACGAATGCGATCGCGAAACTCGGCACCATGCGACGCCACAACGTTCGCGATTCACGATCGCGCATCATCCGCACGATCGTCATCGCGGTGCAGGCGGCGGGCACATAGCCGATGCACGAAAACTTGCACAACACCGCAAATGCGAACGCTGCACCGAAGAGCGCCGCCTGTTTCGTGTTCGGTGCATCAAGCCAGCGCGCGAACGCGTACAAACACAACGCGAGCCCCGCGGTTGCGGCCATGTCGTGCGTGCCGAGTCCCGCGAAGCCGTAGATCACCGGCTGCATCGTGAACAACAGCACCGCGAGCAATCCGCCGCGCTCACCGAGCTCACGTCGCGACCACGCCCAGACCGCGAATGCGGCGATCGCGAAGAACACGAGATTGCCGCAGCGCGCGAGCACGAGATTCGTTTTGTAGCGATCGTTCGAGAAGAAGACGTAGCGCAGTTGTTGCGTCGCGTCATCATTGAATTCAACGCCGCCGAGCCATGGTGCGAACGACATCACGACGCGCGGCAGCGGCGGATTCTCGCGCTGCATCGTGAACGCGTGCTGCTTGTAGATTTGCAGCCCGGCCGAGAGATGCATCGGCTCGTCGATTGTCGCGGAGAACGTCGTCCACGTCGTCGCGATGCGTATCATCGCCAGGACGATCAACGCGAGCGCGGCGAGATCGAATCGACGTTGCATCACCAGTAGCCGTTCGCCGGCGAGAACATCACCTCGTACACCTTGCGCGCCCAGCTTCGCTTTCCGAATTCCACTTTGCCTTCCTGCTGCAACCATTCCTTGATGGGCAGCGTGAAGCCGGTTTTGCGTCGTTTGCGCACGGCTTCAGGAAGCGCGGGCTGCGGTGCGTTCGCGAGGATCTGTTTTCCGCGGCCCGTACGCGTGACGAGCACCGGCGCGAGTTGCTTGAGCAGATGCGCATCGACGAGCGGCACGCGCACTTCGAGCGAATGCGCCATGCTCGCCCAGTCCATGTCGCGCAGCAGTTGATTGCGGAGATACAACGATGATTCGAGCGCCGCGACGCGCGCGTACGGCGTACCGGGATCGGGCGTCACGGTGTTCTCGATGAGTTGCAGAAGATTGAGACGCTCGAGTCCTTCGCGCGCGATGTCAGCGCCGAGAACATCCGGTAACTCGGACGCGAGAAAGCGTCCGCGCTTCACGAGATACGCGCCCGCGTACGACGAGCCGTGACGCAGAATCTCGCCCATCTTCGGCGAGACGTGCCGGCTGCGTTTCGCGAGCGCGGTGTTCAGGCGATACACGCCTTCGCCGAGTCCCGGAATCTTCGACAACACCGACGTCACCGGCATCCAGCGAGGGATGTCGCGAAACGACGTGTAGCCGCCGAACAGCTCATCGCCGCCCGCGCCGCTGAGCGCGACTTTCAATCCCAGCTCCGCGGCGGCTTTGCTGATGAAGTAACTGTTCAAACCATCGACGGTCGGCTGATCCATCGCGGCGAAGATGCGTTCCTGCTCGCCTTTGAAATCGGCGATCGTCAATTCGCGAATCGTGTGCGGCACGCCGTACTCGCGCGCAACGAGCGTTGCGAGTGGCGCTTCGTCATTGTCGCGATTGCGATACTCCTCGAAGCGCAGCGTCATCGTCTGCAGCTCGGATGCGCCGGACTCGCGCGCGAACGCGACGATTGCACTCGAGTCAATACCGGCAGAAAGAAACGCGCCGACCGGCACGTCCGCGACCATGTGATAGCGCACCGATTCGAGTACCGCGTCGTGCACGAACGGCACGCGATCGTTCTCGCTCATGCGTACGGCGCCATGCATCGCATCGCGCAGCGTCGCAGCGATCGAGAAGTATTGCTGCGATTCGCCAACGCCATTCGCATCGACGTAGCAGAACGATCCCGCGGGCAACGCGCGAATGGCGCGATACATCGTGAACGGCTCGGGCACCGTGCCGCGCAGAAAGAATCCGGCGGCGGCGGCGGGATCGAATCGTTTGTCGACGCGTTCGCTCGCGATGAGCGCCTTCACCTGCGATGCAACGCGAATCGTGTTGCCGTCGTCGGCGAGATACAGCGGCTTGATGCCGTACGGATCGCGCGCGAGGAGCATGCGTTGCCGCGCGCCATCCCACAACGCGATCGCGAACATGCCGCGCAGCTCGTTGAGCATGCGCTCGCCCATCGCGTCGTAGAGGTAGAGCAGCACTTCGGTGTCGCTGTGCGACGTGAACGTGCGGCCCATCGATTCGAGTCGCGCGCGCAGCTCTTTGTAGTTGTAGATCTCGCCGTTGAAGATGATCGCCAGCTCGCCGCGATGCATCGGCTGCGCGCCCGCGGGCGAGAGGTCGATGATCGCAAGACGTCGATGTGCGAGTCCCACGCGCTGATCGTTCGAGATCCACGAATCGGCGGCGTCGGGTCCGCGCGAGCGCATGCATTCGCGCGAGCGCAGAAGCTCTTCACGATCCACCGGCGGCGCGTCACTGCCGTACGCGAAGATTCCGTTGATGCCGCACATGCGCGGGGGATTGTAGTTGGTAGTCAGTAGTCGGTAGTCGGGAGGTCAGCACCCTCCCACGTGATTCTTGGCGAAGCGGTTCTCCCGACTCCCGACTCCCGACTCCCGACTACCAACTACAATCCCCCCGCTTCATGCGCCGAATCATCGCGTCGTCTCTGCTTCTCTCGACCACGCTGTTCGCACAAACGCCGGCGAAGCCGATCTACGGATTCAAGGACTCGGCCGCGCAACACGCGCTCGAAGCAAAGTTCGATGCTCAACTGAAAGCCGAAAATCTGCGCACGTGGATGCAACGTCTCTCCGCGCATCCGCACCACCTCGGCTCCGCGTACGACAAGCAGAACGCCGAGTTCCTCGCGTCGCTGTTCAAGTCGTGGGGCTATGACACGACGATCGAGCGATTCGATGTCCTCTTCCCAACGCCGAAGACGCGCGTCGTCGAAATGCTTTCGCCGGATCGCTACACCGCGAAACTCGAAGAGCCAGCACTGGCCGAGGACAAGACGTCAAATCAGCTCGATGAGATGTTGCCGCCGTTCAACGCGTACTCGATCGACGGCGACGTCACCGGTGAGCTCGTGTACGTGAACTACGGCGTGCCCGCGGATTACGAAGAGCTCGAGAAAAACGGCGTCGATGTGAAGGGCAAAATCGTGATCGCGCGCTACGGTGGTTCGTGGCGCGGCATCAAGCCGAAGGTCGCGGCGGAGCACGGCGCGATCGCGTGCATCATCTACTCGGATCCGAAGGACGATGGCTGGTTCATCGGCGATCCGTATCCGAAGGGTGCGTATCGCAGTGAGTTCAGTGCGCAACGAGGCTCGGTCGCGGACATGCCGTCGTATCCCGGCGATCCGCTGACGCCCGGCGTCGGCGCGACTAGCGATGCAAAGCGTCTCGATCGCAAAGATGCGCCGACGATCACGAAGATCCCGGTGCTGCCGATCGCATACGGCGATGCGTTGCCGCTGCTTCGCAATCTCGCTGGTCCTGTCGCTCCGAAGAAATGGCGCGGCGCGTTACCAACGACGTATCACCTCGGGCCTGGTCCCACGCGCGTGCACGTGAAGCTGGAGTTCGATTGGAAGACCGTGCCCGCGTACGACGTGATCGCGAAGATGCGCGGAACGGATCTCGCGGATCAGTGGATCGTGCGCGGCAATCATCACGACGCGTGGGTGTCTGGCGCGGCCGATCCGACGAGCGGCATGGTTGCGTTGCTCGAAGAAGCCCGTGCAATCGGCGAGCTTGCGAAGAGTGGATGGAAGCCGCGCCGCACGTTGATTTTCGCCGCATGGGATGGTGAAGAGCAGGGTCTCCTCGGATCGACGGAATGGGCCGAGGCGCACCAGAAAGAGCTCGAGGAACACGCGGTCATCTACATCAACTCCGATTCGAACAGCCGCGGGTTTCTCGATGCCGGCGGCTCGCACACGCTCGAACGATTCGTCACGGAAGTGGCGCGCGATGTCGTCGATCCCGAGCGCAATGTCTCGGTGCTCGAGCGCGCGCGTGCGAAGGCGTTGTTCGATGCGGAGACGGACAAGGAGCGCAAAGAGATTCGCGCGCACAACGGCTTCCGTTTGTACGCACTCGGCTCCGGCTCGGACTACACGCCGTTCCTCCAGCACCTCGGCATTGCATCACTCAACGTCGGCTACGACGGCGAAAGCGAATACGGCGTGTATCACTCCGCGTACGACTCGTTCGATCATTACCTTCGTTTCGGTGATCCGACGTTCGTGTACGGCGTGACGCAGGCGAAGACAACGGGTCGCATGATGTTGCGACTCGCGAACGCGGACATGCTGCCGTTCGAAACGACGTCGCTTGCGTCGACCGTTGCTCGGTATCTCGATGAAGTGACGGAGCTCGTGAGCGACCTTCGCGACGAAGCGGAAGAACAGAATCTGCAGATTCGCGAACGTACCGCGGAACTTGCAGCCGACCCGACGAAGCCTTTCACCGCGCCGAAAGCCGCGGTGGATGTTCCGCATCTCGAACTGGCGCATCTGCAGAACGCGGTGGAGCGATTGCAGAAAACCGCGCGCGCATTCGATGCGAAAGCATCACGTCCTGATGCGACGCTGATGAGACTCGAACGCGCGCTGACCCGCACGGAAGGATTGCCGGTGCGTCCGTGGTATCGACATCACGTCTACGCGCCCGGTTTCTACACGGGCTACGGCGTGAAAACGTTTCCCGGCGTTCGCGAGGCGATCGAGCAGAAGAAATGGAAAGAAGCTAACGAACAGATCGTGATTCTTTCCGGTGTGCTAAATCGCTACGCCGATTTGCTCGAATAGAACGGAGCGCCGGCTTCCAAGCCGGCCGGGCCGCCGGCTTCCAGCCGGCTGCGCGTAACCGCGTTCGTCGCGCATGCGTCCCACTCGCATGCGCACGAACTTCGTTCTCGCGACTGCAACCATCACCGCCGCGCTCACGGGTTGGTGGGTTCGGGGAATCGATTGGCGATCCGCGGAACTGCCGCCGATCGCCACGCCCGCCGCACCATCGATCGTCGTCGATGACGCACCGTCGCTCCACGTGAACACGATGCCGCGCGTGATCGAAGCGCATCCGTCGCGCAATCTCTTCGCGTATCACGAAGCGGCGGTCGTGCAACGCGTTGCGTATGTTGCGCCGCCGCCTGTTGCGATCGCAGCACCGCCGGCGGTTGCGATTCCCGTTGTCGTCGAAGCACCGCCGCGACTTCGCTTCCTGTCGAAATTCATCGGCCGCTTCGGTCCGGATCGCAATCCGATCGCGGCGTTTTCGCGCGACGGACAAATCACGACCGTGCGCGTGGGCGAGCGCATCGACGAACACTTCGTGCTTCGACGCATCGGGATTGAATCGGTGGAAGTGGAATCGGGAGATGGCGTGCAGCAGGTGCCGCTCGGCTGAGCGTCACTTCTTCGGGAGCATGTAGATCGTCTCGCCCTTGCGCGACATGCCGAGGTCTTCGCGCGCGATGCGCTCGACGGCGAACGACGACTTCTTCACGCTCTCGATCTCCGCGCGCAACCGCGCGTTCTCCGCTTCCGTCTTCGCGATGTCCGCGCGCAGCTCGGCGACGCGTGTGCGCGCGTGCTGCAACTCCGGCAGCCCGCGATCGCTGAAGACGAACGAAATCGCGAAGACGAGAAACAGCACGCCAGCGAGCAGAACCACAGCCCGCAGCGTCACCTGCGACGCACGACGCGACTCATGAACGGAGACCGACGACATCCGGGTGTAAGTGTACGCTACGGTTCTTCGGAATATGCGGCGTCGTAAATGTCAGGTGCGAGGAACGCCTTCGGCCTGATTTGTCGCAGTGGTCGCAGAATGCCTGCCGCTACAAGTCGAGTAATGTCGGAATCGGCGGTGGGATACGTCACTCCCAGCTGTTTTGTGGCCGCGGCGACGGTCACAATCGGGTTAGAAAACAAGGTATCGATGAGGCGATGCATTCGCCCACTCCATCCGTCGGCAACGCGGTGATAGTCCTCGCGAAGATCGCATAGGCGATCGCATCGCCGGATGGCATCGCGGCAGACATCAATCGTTGCGCGAAGACAGAGATCGATCCATCGATCCCACGCCGCATCAGTGCTCACTGAGAAGAGTGCGTCGATGTAGGAGTTTTTGTTTCGATCGAAGTAGGGACTCAAATAGAGCCACGGATGCGAGAGCTTGCACCACTGGAACGCGCACAAGGCAAGCAGCGCACGACCCACCCGACCAGTGCCGTCGAGGAATGGGTGAATCGCTTCGAACTGGTAGTGCGCAAGACAGACGCGGATCAGGGGATCGATCTGCTCCGATTCGTGAAGGAAGTGCTCGAAATCATTCAGGCACTCATCAACCATATTCGGCGGAGGCGGAATGTAGCGACGATCCTCACCGATGTGCACTTGCGTGCGCCGAAATTCACCGGGCGCACGATCGCGTCCGCGCACTCCATGCAGCAATTGCGCGTGCATTTCTCGAATGAGTCGCAGCGATAGCGGAAGCGTTTCGAGGAGCGCGGTTCCACGTCGCAATGCGGCCGCGTAGTTGAAGACTTCCAGCCAATCGTTGATTCGCGTATTTGCATTTGCTGGCTCCTGCGGATTCATTTCGAACAGGAGGAGTTCCTCAGCGGAAGCGTACGTACCTTCGAGACTCGAAGATCGAATTGCCTCGCGTTGCTGAAGCGGACGAAGCAGCAGCTCGGGATCGGGAACTGCTCTGCCGAGTCCGTCGAGACGCGCTAATTCCTCCTTCGCTTGCGCCAGCAATGGCCAGGTCTCGAGCTTGATATCCCATTGCCGAGGAAGAGGTTGGGGTATGAACGCGAAATCTCGACCGCCGTCGGAAATGGAGACGAGGCGGCCAGGTGAGATTGCGGAGAATCGAGTCGCGTCCATTAAAAAGAATTTGAATCGAATTTGATTGAATTAAAAGAATTGGCCTCAGATTTTAATTCAATTCCTCGAGTTAAAGCCGCTTTCAATTCGGCTCCTATAATCCCCGCCGTGAAGCACGACAACGCCTCGAATCCCCTGACGGAGCGGTATGCGTCGCGGGAGATGTCCTATCTCTTTTCTTCCAACTTCAAGTTCCGGACGTGGCGGCGGCTGTGGATTGCGCTTGCTGAGGCGGAGCAGGAGTTGGGGCTGCCGATCACCGATGCGCAGATCGCGGAGCTGAAGGCGCACGCGGAGAGCATCAATTACGAAGACGCGGAGCGTCGTGAGCGTGAAGTGCGTCATGACGTCATGGCGCATGTCCATGCGTACGGTCTTCAGGCGACGTCCGCCAGAGGCATCATTCACCTCGGCGCCACGTCCGCGTACGTCACCGACAATACGGACATCCTGCAGATGCACGAGGGGCTGCGGATCGTGCGCAGTCGCATCGTCACGCTCATGGCGAAATTGCGCGACCTCGCGTGGAAATGGCGCGCGACGCCGACGCTCGCGTTCACGCACTTTCAGCCCGCACAGCTCACGACGGTGGGGAAACGCGCAACTCTTTGGTTGCACGATCTTTTGCTCGATTATCGCGAGATCGAGTTCCGTGCGTCGCAGCTCGCGCTCCTCGGCGTGAAGGGCGCGACCGGCACTCAGGCCTCATTCCTCAATTTGTTCGGCGGCGATGAGGCGAAAGTGCATCGCCTCGAACAACTCGTCGCGGAGAAGGTCGGTCTGAAGCGCGCGTATCCGGTCAGCGGACAAACGTACTCGCGCAAAGTCGACTCGCATGTCGTCAACTCGCTCGGTGGTTTCGCGCAATCGGCGTCGAAGTTCGCGTACGACATGCGCCTGCTGCAGCATCTGCGCGAGATCGAAGAGCCGTTCGAAGAAGAACAGATCGGTTCCTCGGCGATGCCATACAAACGCAACCCGATGCGCGCGGAGCGCATCGATGCATTGACGCGGCACCTGATCGTGAACGCGCTCAATCCCGCATTCACCGCGGCGACGCAATGGTTCGAGCGCACGCTCGATGATTCCGCGAATCGCCGCATTGCGATCCCCGAGGCATTCCTTGCGGCGGATGCGGTGGCGTTGCTCTACGACAACATCATCGGCGGCATCGTCGTGCATGAAGACGTGATCGCGTCGAACGTGCGTCGTGAACTGCCGTTCCTCATGACCGAGAACATCATGATGGAAGGTGCGTCGCGCGGCGGCGACCGGCAGGTGCTGCACGAGCGCATTCGCATTCATGCGAAAGGCGCGGCCGACGCGTTGAAAGCGGGCGCGGGCGAGAACGATCTCTTCACGCGCATCGCCGGCGACGAGCTGTTCGGCATCGATCGCGCAACGCTGGAGCGACTCGCGCGGCCGGAGGATTACACTGGTCTCGCAACGCAACAGACCGAGCGCTTTCTCGTCGAGGATGTGGATCCGATCCTTCACGCGGAGCGCGAGCTGATCCGGAATGAGGTCGGAGAAGTGCGCGTATGAACGTTGAAACGACCAGGAGTGCGGCGACGAGGATTTTCGCGTGTGCGGTGCTCGTGGTTTTGGCGTACGGCTGCGCGACCACCGCGCCACCGCAGCGGCAGGATCTCGAGCCGCAGCGCGGAGTGGCGAGCTGGTACGGCGAGGAGTTCTCGGGACGCACGACCGCGAACGGCGAGATCTTCGATCCGACGCAGCTCACCGCCGCGCATCGCACGCTGCCGTTCGGGACCGTCGTCGATGTGACGAACGCGCTGACGAATCAAACCGTGCGCGTGCGCATCAATGATCGCGGTCCGTACATCGGCGGCCGTCTCATCGATCTCTCGTATGCCGCGGCGCAGAAGATTAGTCTCATCGAGCCGGGCATCGGCGAAGTGGATATCAAAGTCGTGAAGATGGGCAGCGGCGAACGTGAGCCGCCGCAGCCGTTGAGCGTGACGGTGGCCGAGGCGCCGAAGTCGGTGCCGGTGATTCCGGCCACGACGCCGCAAGCGCCACCGCCGGTACGCACGACACCCGCTCCTGCCAGCGATGCGCCGAACGTCGAGTTCCCGCTTCCAACGCAAACGACCGCGTCTGCGCCCGCGCCCGTGACGACCGAGCCCGCGACACCATTGCCCGCGGTAACACCAGTTGCGCCTGCACCGGTTGCTGCCGAACCAGCGGTGACCGAAGAACCGGTTGTCGTCGATCGTGTTGCCGTCGAAACGCAACACGGCGACACGATCACGCGCAAGCAGGTGAGCGCGGACGGCAAGCGCATCGAAGAAGTGCCAGTGGAAGATGCAGCGCCGCGCACGACCGCGACACGCGCTCCATCACCAGCGCCTGCCCCGCGCACGACAACATCAACGACGCGACGCAGTGGTCCGCATTACGTCGTGCAGGTCGGTGCGTTCTCGATCGAATCGAACGCAAAGGCGTTGCAGGAGAAACTCGGAGCGATCGGCCAGCGCGCGTACATCGACAAGACGTCGTTGTGGCGCGTGCGCATCGGTCCGTTCTCAACGCGCAACGAAGCGGTTGCGGTGCGAACGGAGCTCGAGGCGAAAGGGATTTCGGGGATCGTCGTAAACGACTGAGTGTGGAGCGGCGGGCTCTCAGCCCGCCGAATGGGAACAAAAACGGCGGGCTTCTCCGCCCGCCGTTTCAACGAGCTAAACGAGTTCGCTTTCCGCGAAGAAAAACGCGATTTCGTTCTTCGCGTTCTCATCCGAGTCAGAGCCGTGAATGGCGTTCTGCTCGATCGACTCGCCGAAGTCCGCGCGGATCGTGCCGGCGTCGGCCTTCTTCGGATCGGTTGCGCCCATGATCTGGCGCAGGTGGGCAACGGCGCCGTCGCGCTCGAGCGCGGCGACGAAGACGGGACCGGAGGTCATGTACTCGACGAGGCGGCCGAAGAACGGACGCTCTTTGTGCACGGCGTAGAACGCCTCCGCCTGTTTCTGCGAAAGGCCGATTTTCTTGACGCCGAGAACCTTGAAGCCCTGCTCTTCGATGCGGCCGATGATCTTGCCGAAGTTGTTCTTGCGGACGGAGTCGGGCTTGATGATCGTGAACGTGCGATTGGACATCTGATTTTCCTTTGAAGTGAGAGTGCGTCGAAGCGACGCGTTGATCGGGCGGCGGATTATACCCGCGCCTGCGGCAAACGCTCGCCGCGCGCGTCGAGCGGCGCGGATGCGACCTCGACGTAGTCTACCGGCAGGTAGAGCGTGAACGTCGATCCGTCGCCGGGCTTCGACTTCACTTCGATGCGGCCGTGATGCAGCTCGACGAAGTTTCGCGTGAGCGAGAGGCCGAGTCCCGTGCCGCCTTTGCGTGCGCGGCGTCCATGCTCGGTCTGGTAGAACTCGACGAAGATGCGCTGCAGCTCGTCGTTCGGAATGCCGATGCCCTGATCGATTACATCGATGCGCACCGTGTCGAAGCCGAGAGGCGAGTACTCCTTGCCGATGAGCCGGCAGGTCACCGAGACGATGCCGCCGTGCGGCGAGAACTTCACCGCGTTCGAGAGCAGGTTGAAAAGGATCTGCTTGAGACGTCCTTCATCGAGACGCACGTGAGGCAGCGAGGGATCGACGCTCGAGACGATCTGCACTTTTGCTTCCGCCGCAAATCCTTTCATCACGCGCTCGACTGCCGCGAGCGTCTCGTGCAGATCGAACGTATCCGCGCGCAACTCCATCTTGCCCGCCTCGATCTTCGAGAGATCGAGAATGTCGTTGATCAGCTCGAGCAGATGATTGCCCGCGGCGTGAATGTTCTCGAGGAAGCGATGCAGGCGCGGCATGAGCAGGCCGCGCGTCGCATCGATCAGTACGCTGGAGAAGCCGATGATCGAATTCAGCGGCGTGCGCAGCTCGTGCGACATGTTCGCGAGGAACTGATTCTTCGAACGATCCGCGGCGAGCAGGCGCAGATTCGTTTCGCGCAGCTCGTTCGTGCGCTCCTGTACGCGCTGCTCGAGCGCGTACGTCAGTCCTTCGAGATCGCGATAGAGATTCGAGTTCTCGATCGCCACCGCGGCCTGATTCGCGATCGCGGTGAGCAGGATGAGATCGTCCTGCGAGAATGCGTGCTTGCGATAGCTCTCGACGGAGATGACGCCGATGACGCGATCGCGCGTGACCATCGGAACTCCGAGCCACGACTCCGTCGGTTTCGTGTCGACGACCGACTTCACGCCGAAGCGTTGCTCTTCCGCGGTGCTGCCGAGGAGCAGAGGTTGATGATGCGTCACGACCCACGAGTTGAGACCTTCGCCGATCGGGATGCGCTCGTTCGGCAGTTTCGCGCCATCGCGAATGTCGAGCTCGAATGAGAGCTCGTTCTTCTGGTGGTCGAGCAACGCAATCGCGAAGAGTGAAGAATCGATGACCGCGCTGCATTCGGTGTAGATCGCGGTCAGCAGTTCGTCGGTCGTGTAGCGCAGCGAGATCGTCTTGCCGATGTTCGTCAGCGACGCGAGACGCTGCAGCAGGTCTTCGGATTTCGTGCGTGTGAGCGCGAGCTTGCGGGCGATGAAGTTCGCGACGATGCCGGTGAACGCGAGTGCGATGACGGCGCCCCAGCCAATCGTGCCGAACGACAACGCGGTGACGACGGCGTACGGCAATGCGACGAAGGAGATGCCCGCGTCGATCGTGGTGAGCTTCGAGATTTTCTCCAGCGAATAGCCGTACGCGCGCTGCGGCCAGAACATCATCACGGCGTTGATGAGGATCAGTGCGGTGCCGCCGGCGGCGATGCGTGCGGCGTTTGCGGGCGTCGACGCGAGCGCGGGGTATGTGCCGCCGAGCACGGAGAAAACACTTGCGGCCCCAATAATTGGGAGCCCATACGTTCCGAAGAGGCCGAAGGCTTTGACGTAGTCAGTGAGCGGGTCCTGTCGCGTGAGCTTGACGGGGCCGATTTGCAGGAGCGAAAGGACGCGCGTGCCGATGGAGACGACGGCCGCGATCCACGACGAGAGCACGCCGCCGAGGAGCGGAAACATGGCCATGTACGCGGTGATGACGAGCGCGACGTACACGAGATCGGTGAGCTCGAAGCGCAGAAGCGCGAGCGTCGTGGCGAAGAGAAAGAAGATGGCGATGAGGATCGGCGCGGATGGTCCGAGGGCGTGGAGGATGGCGAGCGTTTCATCGTGACGAAGGAAGGTCACGGCGAGCATGACGATCAGTCCGGCCAGTCCTTGTGCGAGAAAGACCGCAATGACGCGCCTGCGAGCGGACCGGGGATCGCCTGCCGAAGCCATATGGGGATCGGAGGAGATGGTACACCTATGGGCTCCTAGAACCGTGCGATGACGTTGCCGTCGGCGCGCTCGTACTCATCGCGCGGGATCGCGGGGTCATCGCGCAGGATTACGCAATCGCGATACGCACCGCGTTCCAGCCTCACACCACCCGCAACGATGCATCGTTCCAACGAAACCTCGGGCGAAACCGAAGCACCGGCCCACACGGAAGACTCCTCTCCGCACAAACCGCGCGCGGCTTCGAGATAGCGCGTCGGTTTCCCGATATCGAACCACGGACCGTCATCGACGACACCGGCGATCACTTCGTCACCGCGATCGAGTGCCGGTTGATACGCGTGCTCGACGATGCCCGAGAATTCGCGATCGGGGATGTAGCGAAAGATGCGCGAGCTGATGCAATGCGATCCCGCGAACATCAGCGGCTCTCCTTCACCTTTGCCGAAGCCTTGTACGAGACCATCGCGAAACGGCACCGCGGTGAACTTGTCGTGCTCCGGCGGATGTCGCAGCGTCAGCGCGGCGAGCGCGTTGCGCGAGAGCATCGCATCGCGCAATGCGTCGTAGCGCGGGAACTGCACCGTGTCCGCGTTGACGAGGAAAAAATAGTCCTGCGATTCGAGTTGCTCGCGCACGCGACGAATGCCGCCCCCGGTGCCGAGAATCTCGCCTTCTTCGCGCGAGAAAAAAAACGTCGCGCGGCCGCGATACGTGTCGCTGAGATAGGTTTCGATTTGCTCCGGCAGGTGATGGAGATTGACGACGATGTCGTCGATACCTGCCTGCAGAAACGAATCGACGGCATACGCGATGCGCGGCTTGCCGCACAGCGGCACCATCGGCTTCGGCATCACATACGTGAGCGGGCGAAGCCGCGTGCCGAAGCCAGCGGCGAGGATCATGCCTTTCATATCGTCGGTAACTGATCCGGCGGAAAGACCATGTTCTCGGGGAGATCGGCGCGGGTGCGGCGGTGCTGCCGATAGAGGTCGGCGTAGCTTTGACGGATGCCCTGATCGATGTTCATCCCGAGCTCCTCCGCGACGGAACGAATGAGATCCAGCGCTCCTTCGATCTCGAAGTAATCACCGATCGGGGTGCGGTCGAGCACGACTTCGACGTCGCGCACGCGCCACACTTCGCGGAACTTCTGATAGCGGAACGTCGGCTTGAAGCCGAGGGCGTCGAAGAGCTGGATGGCGAGCTCGAAGGACTCGACCGCGGTCTGCACTTCCTCGCGCACTTTGACGCCGCCATCGAACGCCATCGGACCTTTGAATGTCGCGATGGCGTAGCGGCCGAACTTGCGCACGCGCAGCAGTGCGCCTTTCGTGCGCAACTCGCCGCGGCGATCGAGCACGATGTTGTCTTCGAACGTTTCTTCGTAGAGACGCTGCGCGCCGATCTCGCGCAGTTTCTGCACGAGCGCGCGGCGATCCTTCAGCGCAAACTTGACTTCGATTTCCTGGGCCAGACTCTAGTTCCTCAACACTTCCACTCCGGGCAGGGCCACGCCGGAGATGAACTCGAGCGATGCACCGCCGCCGGTCGAGATGTGCGTAATGCGATTTGCGAACCCGGAAGCTTTCACCGCTTCCACCGATTCGCCACCACCGACCACCGTCACCGCGTCCGCATTCGCGACCGCCGCGGCCATGGCCATCGTTCCCTGCGCGAATTGTTCTTTCTCGAACACGCCCATCGGGCCGTTCCAGAAGATGAGCTTCGCGTCTTTCAATTCGTCGCTGTAGCGCTTGACGGTTTTTGGTCCAATGTCGAAGGCCTTCTCGTTTTCGTTGAAGCCTTCGGTGACTTCGATGTCATCGATCTCTGTGCTGTCGATCGAATCGCTCACGATCAGATCTTCGGGCAGCACGAGCTCCGCGCGCTTCTCCGCTTCCATGATGCGCTGCGCGACTTCCATCGAATCGTGATCGACGAGCGAGCCGCCCATCGGCACACCGCGCGCGGCGAGGAACGTGTTCGCCATGCCGCCGCCGATCAGCACTTTGTCGGCGAGCTTCACCAGCGCTTCGAGCGGCTCGATCTTGCCCGCGATCTTCGCTCCGCCCATCAGCGCGACGAACGGACGCTCGCTGATGTTCGTAACCTTCTGCAGAAACTCGAGCTCTTTGACGAGCAGCAATCCGCCGGCGGTGTTCTCTTTCGCGAAGAGTCGCGGCAGTGCGTCGATCGACGCGTGTGCACGATGGCATGCACCGAATGCGTCGTTGAGATAGAAGTCCGCGAGTTTGTGCAGCTCATCGGCGAACTGGCGATCGTTCTTCTCTTCGCCCGCATGAAAGCGCAGATTCTCGACGAGCAGCACGTCGCCCGCGCCGAGCTTCGACGCCATTGCTTCGACATCCGCGCCGACACAATCGTCCGCCCACTGCACGTCATCGCCGAGCAGCTCCGCGAGTTTTTCACGCACGGGCTTGAGCGAGTACTTCTCTTTGCGCTCGCCTTTCGGACGGCCGAGGTGTGAGGCGATGACGATCGCGGCACCTTTGTCGCGGAGGAGGCGCAGCGTCGGCAGCGTCTCTTCGATGCGCGTCGCATCGGTGATGCGCGTGCCTTCGAGCGGAACGTTGTAGTCGACGCGATAGAACACGCGCGAGCCGCGCGCGAGCTTCAGATCATTCAGGCTGCGAATCGTAATCATGATGATTCGAAGTGGAGCGGCGGGCTCTCAGCGCCGGTCACTGAACAGTCGGCGGGCTAAGAGCCCGCCGCTCCACGTGTGAGCGCTCCTTTTTTTACTTTGGCCACGTGCGCGATGAGATCTACGATGCGATTCGCGTAACCACACTCTTTGTCGTACCACGAGAGGATCTTGTGCATCCGCGGATTGACCGAGCGCGTGAACGTCGTATCGACGATCGACGAGTTCGCGTTGTGATTGAAGTCGATCGAGACGAGCTGCTCGTCGGAGTACGCGAGGATTCCTTTGAGCTCGCCGTCGGCGGCTTCACGAATCACGCGATTGATCTCATCGACGTTCGTGTCTTTCTCCGTGTAGAACGTGAGATCGACGAGCGAGACGTTCGGTGTCGGCACGCGTACCGAGATGCCGTCGAATTTGCCTTTCAACTCCGGCAGCACGAGACCGACTGCCTGTGCCGCGCCGGTGCTCGTCGGAATCATCGAGAGCGCGGCCGCGCGACCGCGGCGCAGATCCTGGTGCGGGAGATCGCGAATCTCCTGATCGTTCGTGTACGAGTGAATCGTGGTCATGATGCCCATGGTGATGCCGAAGCGCTGGTGCAGCACTTTGGCGACGGGCGCGAGGCAGTTCGTGGTGCACGAAGCATTGGAGATGATGCGGTGCTTCGCGGGGTCGTATTCGTTTTCGTTGACGCCCATGCAGAACGTGCCGTCGGCGTCTTTCGACGGGGCGCTGATGACGACGGTCTCGACGCCCTTCTTCAGGTGGCGCGAGGCTTTGTCTTTCGAGGTGAAACGTCCCGACGACTCGACGACGATCTCGGCTCCGAGCTCGTCCCACGGAATCTCAGCAGGATCGGGACTCGAGAAAACGCGCAGTTCCTTGCCGTCGATGCGGATGCTGTTCTCTCCGGCTTTGACGTCGTTCGGAATCGTTTTGTGGACCGAGTCGTACTTCAGCAGATACGCGAGCGTCGCCGCGCCGGTGAGGTCGTTCACCGCCACGAATTCGATGTCGTACTTCTTTTCGAGTGCGGCACGCAGCACGTTGCGACCGATGCGACCGAACCCGTTTACTCCAACCTTGACCATTACAGTTCTCCCTGGTTCACGCGCGCTAGTATATCGACGTGAATCCGACTGCGAAGAGCATGCACGTCACGCCTCTACAGTGGGACGGAGGCGTTCTCAAACTCCTCGATCAACGACTCTTACCTCGACAGGAAACATGGATCGACTGCCGCACGGCCACTGACGTTGCGGATGCGATTCGCACGATGGTCGTGCGTGGTGCGCCCGCGATCGGTGTGAGCGCCGCGTTCGGCATGGCCATGGCGAAGAAGAATGGCGAAGACGTTCAAGTCGCCGCGAAGACTCTGAAAGATTCGCGTCCGACCGCGGTGAATCTCGCGTGGGCGGTCGATCGCATGCTTTCGCACGAGGGCGATTGGACTGCCGAAGCAGAGCGCATCAACGAGGAAGATCTCGAAGCCTGCAAGACGATGGGTCGTTACGGCGCCGAGCTCCTCGGATCTTCCGCAACGGTTCTCACGCATTGCAACGCGGGTGCGCTTGCAACGGCGGGATATGGCACCGCGTTAGGCGTGATTCGCGCGGCGGTCGAGAGTGGGAAACGCATCGCGGTGTTCGCGGATGAAACGCGGCCGTATTTGCAGGGCGCGCGGCTCACCGCGTGGGAACTGCAACAGGACGGGATCGACGTCACGCTGATCACGGACAACATGTCCGGTCATTTCTTTCAGCAAGGCAAGTTCGATGCGGTGGTCGTCGGCGCGGATCGCATTGCGATCAATGGCGATGCGGCGAACAAGATCGGGACATACACGGTCGCGGTGCTCGCGCACGCGCACGGTGTTCCGTTTTACGTGGCGGCGCCGGTGTCGACGATCGATCCGCGGTGTCCGAATGGTGCCGCGATTCCGATCGAAGAACGTAGCGCGGCCGAAGTCGTCGAAATCTTTGGTGCGCGCGTTGCGCCGGAAGGGATCGCGGTTCGACATCCCGCATTCGACGTTACGCCCGCGCGACTGATCACCGCGATCATCACGGAACGCGGTGTGTTGCATCCGCCGTACGAGGAGGCGATACGAAAGCTCTTCAACGATTGATCGGCGCGCTGTGGCTTGGCAGCGCGGTGTTTCTGATGCTCGCGGCGTCTGCCGCGTTCAAAGCAGCGCCGAATCCGACCGCGGCCGCGGATGTCGTCGGGGCCCATGTGCCCCGGGGGGCCAAAAAAACGCCCCCCACGCCCCGGGTTTTGTTTGCGAGTGTACAGCCCCCCCGGCGGGGCCCACAGGGTTTTGGTATA
>JBQCJC010000525.1:0-6434 GCA_051953135.1 Thermoanaerobaculia bacterium
GCGTGCGCACGATCGTCAGCGACGCAAATGTCTACGATCAATTGAAACTCTTAGCGCGTTTCGTGCGACTGGCCGGCTACGCCGGTGTGATGATCGTGCTCGATGAGCTCGTGAATCTCTACAAGCTCGCGAACGCGCAGGCGCGCAACAGCAACTACGAACAGATTCTGCGCATCCTGAACGATGTGCTGCAAGGCACCGCCGAAGGGATGGGCGTGCTCCTCGGCGGCACGCCGGAGTTTCTGCTCGACACGCGCCGCGGGTTGTACAGCTACTCCGCGTTGCAGTCGCGGCTCGCGCAGAATCAGTTTCTTCGCGAAGGACTCGTTGATTACCGCGGCCCCGTGCTCTCGCTCTCGCAGCTCACGAAAGAAGATCTCTATGTGCTGCTCGCGAACATCCGCAACGTGTACGCGTTCGGCGATCCGTCGAAGCAACTCGTGCCGGACGAAGCGCTCGAAGCGTTCATGCATCACTGCTCGCAGCGCATCGGCGATGCGTATTTCCGCACGCCGCGCAACACCGTCACGGCGTTCGTGAGTCTGCTGTCGGTGCTCGAACAAAACGCCGGCGCCAACTGGCGCGATCTCCTCGGCGCCGTGAGCCTGACCGCGGATCGCAATCCTGATCTCGACGATGTCGAGGACGACGATCCGACCCCGCAATCTGCAGCGACGACGAATGACGATGACGACCTCGCCACCTTCCGGATCTGAAAACTCAACGTCGTTCGCACTGCTGCACGAGCGCGTGCGCCGATGGATCTGGCAGCGTCGATGGTCGGAGTTGCGCGATGTGCAGGAACTCGCGATTCGCACGATTCTCGGCGGCGACGAGGACGTGATCATCAGCGCCGCAACTGCCGCGGGGAAAACCGAAGCGGCGTTTCTTCCGGTGTGCTCGTCGTTCGTCGATGACAGCGAAGCGGGCGGCGTGCAGGTGTTGTACATCGGTCCGTTGAAAGCATTGATCAACGATCAATGGCAGCGCCTCGATGACTTGTGCGAATCACTCGAGATTCCGGTGCATCGCTGGCACGGCGATGTCGGCGCGAGCGCGCGGCAAAAGCTGCTTCGCAATCCCAGTGGGATTTTGTTGATCACGCCGGAATCACTCGAAGCGTTGTTCGTGCGTCGCGGTCACGAGATCGCGAAGCTCTTCGCGGGCTTGCGCTGCGTGATCATCGACGAATTGCACGCGTTCATCGGCACCGAGCGCGGGATGCAATTGCAATCGCTCCTGCATCGGCTGGAGCGTGTGCTGCATCGTCGCGTCCGTCGCATCGGCTTGAGCGCAACCCTCGGCGACATGAACATCGCCGCCGATTTTCTGCGTCCGCGAAACGGCCGCACGTCCAATCCCGTGCTCGTGAAATCGGAGGAAGCAGGAACGGGCGTGATGATGAAGTTGTACGGCTTCCGGAGTCCGGCGAAGTCCGATGGCGAAGAAGACGAGACGATGCTCTCGATCGCGGCGCAGCTCTATCGCACGCTTCGTGGTTCGAACAATCTCGTCTTCGCGAACTCGCGCGCCAACGTCGAGCTGTACGCGGATCGACTCGCGCGGATGTGTGCGAACGATCGATTGCCTGAAGAATTCTTCGCGCATCACGGCAGTCTCGCGCGCGATTTGCACGAGTCGCTCGAGACGCGATTGAAGTCCGGCGACAAGCCGACGACCGCGGTTTGCACCAGCACGCTCGAGATGGGCGTCGACATCGGTGCCGTGAAGAGTGTCGTGCAGATCGGCTCACCGCCGAGCGTTGCGTCACTGCGACAACGCGTCGGACGTTCGGGACGTCGTGGCGAGCCGGCGATTCTTCGCGTGTACATTCAGGAGGAATCGATCACCGCGCGCTCGTCACCGCAGGATGCGATTCGCGCGGACCTTGTCGAGACCGTCGCGATGCTCGAGCTGATGCTTCGCAAGTGGGTCGAGCCGCCGCCTTCGGAGCTCGTGCACGGATCGACGCTCGTGCAGCAGCTCCTGTCGCTCATCGCGCAATACGGCGGCATCACCGCGCGCGATGCGTACGCGATGCTGTGCGCGACCGGACCATTCGAGCACGTGTCGATGTCGATGTTTGCGTCGCTGCTGCGCAGTCTCGCGTCGCACGATCTCATCTCGCAGATGGACGACGGCTTGTTGATTCACGGCAGGGAAGGCGAGACGCGCGTGAATCACTACGAGTTCTACAGCGCGTTTCAGACACCCGATGAATATCGCCTGGTGAGTCACGGTCGCGCGCTTGGCTCGCTGCCGATTCTGTTTCCGATTCAGGAAGGATCGTTTCTGATTTTCGCGGGACGGCGCTGGCGCGTCATTGCCGTCGATCACGAACGCCGCGTGCTCGATCTCGTTCCGTCAGCGGCGGGTCGCGTTCCTTCGTTTCAGAGCAGCGGTGCTGGTGACGTGCATGATGAAGTGCGTCGCGAGATGTTCGCGATCTACACGCGTGAAGACACGCCGTCGTATCTCGACAAGACCGCGACCGATCTTCTGCGCGAAGGCCGCGAGAACTTTCGGCGGTACGCACTCGACCGCACCGGCTTCATCGCCAGCGGCGATGGTGCCGCGTACTTTCCGTGGTACGGCAGCCGCGCGATGAACACACTGCTGCAGCAACTCGTCGGTGAAGGGATCTCGGCATCGATCGAAGGTCCCGCGCTCGTCGCGCAGCAACTTTCGTACGACACGTTGCGCGGTGCGGTGCAGGCGTGCGAATCGATTCGTCCGGTCGACACGATCGCGCTTGCGCGACGCGTCGAGACGAAGGTCGAAGAGAAGTGGGATGACGTTCTGGATGAGGCGACGCTGTGTGCGTCGTACGCGAGTCGCAGATTGACGATGAATCCGACGGTTGCGCTGGAGAGATTGCGAGGCGGGTGAAAAACGGGAGGGAATCGTGCGATCCCCTCCCGAAAAAAATCTACTTCACGATGCGAATCTTCACGTTGCCGTTTTTCTTCACCTTCACCACGACATTGCGTCCGGCGACGAGATCCGCGACGGTCGCGTTCTTCTTCGTCTTGCCGCGGTAGTCGTTCACCTGCGCGCTCTTCGCGACGACCTGGACGGACTTGCCGTTGGTGAATGCGATCGTGACTTTGCCTTCGACAGTCGTCACGGACTGAATCGTGCCGCGATACTTCTGAATCCCGTTCTTCGATTCTTCGAGCTTCGACGTTTCGTGTTTCTTCTCAGCCTTGCCGTTCGCCGCGGAGGCAGGCGTGGCGGCCATGACGCCGAGGAGTAAGGCGCCGAGGAGGAACATCGAGGCGCCGCGGCGCATGAGCGCCCACATCGCGGCGGCAGTGCTGAGCACACCGAGCATCAACTTGCCGAACAGACCGAGTGCCGGCACCGGAACCGCGGGTGCGACATCGGCGTTCGTGATCGTGACCTGCGCCGTTGCCGGAGATCCGACCGCGGCGCCAGTCAGCGTCACGGTGAACGTCTCATCCGGTTCGACGGCGACGTCGTCGATGATCGGAATCGTGATCGTCTGCGGCGTTGCATCACCCGCGGGGAAGTTCACCGTGCCGGCGACCGCGGTGTAATCCGAGCCCGCGAGTGCGGTGCCGTTGGCGCTCGCGTAATTCGCGGAGAGCGCGCCTTCGGTGCCGCCGGTGCGCGTGACCGTCAGCACGACCGACGGCACTTCTTCCGGCGTCGTAACCGTCGCAACACTGAACTGAATCGTGCCCGCGGGATCGTCGTTGATCGTCACGGTTCCGACCGTATTTGCGCCGAGCGTCGCGCCGGCACTCGGCGTGCTGATCGTGCCCGTAAAGTTTTCGGGTCCTTCGACCACGTTGTCGTTGAGGATCGGAATCGTCACGTTCTCGGAGAGATCGCCCGCGACGAAGTTCACCGTGACCGCGGTGTTCGTGTAATCGCTGCCCGCGGTCGCGCTGCCGTTCGCCGTAGCGAAGCTGACGCTCGCCGGATCCGTACCGATGTCGCGCGTCACCGTCACGTTGACGCTGCCGCCGGATTCCGCAACGTTGTACGTGGTCGGGTTGACCTGAATCACGCCGCCGTTGATCTCGACCGCGCCCATTTCCGCGCGGCCCGCGTAGACGCGCGTGAATCCGCGCTGATCCGTGGCCGGCGGAGGTGCGAATGCGGGATCGGCGGCATTGATCACGGGGCTCGTCAACGCGGGCCGATGCGTCTGCGTCGTGCCGCCGTTGTTCGCAAGCGCGCCGAGCTGCGGATCCTGACCAGTGATGTTGCCCGCGATGCTGTTGATGTTCGCACCGCCCGGTGATTCCACGAGCGTGTAACTGAGATCGAATCCGCCGTTGGTGCCATTGGCGAGATCGTTGTCGGTGCCGGCGGTGTTGTCGCCGATGATCGAGTTCGCGACCGGCAGCGTCTGATCGTTCATGAAGATTCCGCCGCCCGATCCGGACGCCGTGTTGTTCGCGATCGTCAGGAACTGCACGTCCATCGTGTTGTACAGGTTGTACAGGTAAATGCCGCCGCCGTTTCCGGCTGTCGCCTGATTCCCTGACACGGTGGTGTTGATCAGCGTCATGCCTTGATCGGGGCTGTAGAGGAACGCGCCGCCGCCGGCCTGCGCGCTGTTCCCCGAAATCGTCGAGTCCTGGATATCGAGAATGCCGCTGTCGAAGCTGTAGAGATAGATGCCGCCGCCGGCCGTGTTCGACGTGTTGCCGCTGATCGTCGTCGAAAGAATGTGGACGCTGTTGTCGGGATCGTAGAGATAGATGCCGCCGCCCTGACCCGACGCGGTGTTGCCGGTGATCTGGCTGTCCTCGATCGTCATGTCGCCGCCGGTGTCTTCGACGTAGATGCCGCCGCCGTCGTCGCCGGAGGTGTTACCGCTGATCGTCGTGCGGCGAATGGTCAGCGTGTGATTGAAGCCGTCGGACCACAGACCGGCGCCATCGCCGGATGCCTGATTGGCCGTGATCACCGCGTCTTCGATCGTGAGGTTCTCGTCGAAGTTCACGATGCCCGCGCCGATGGTTGACGCGCCGCCCGTGATCGTGAGACCGGCGATGCGGATATCCGTCGTGACGGAGCTGTTGTAGAGATAGAACACGCGCGACGAGTTGTTGCCGCTCACGCTGAGCGTCGACGCGCCCGGTCCCTGAATGTCGACGCTGTCGGTGATGTCCAACTGACCGGTCGTCAGCGTGATCGTGCCGGTGAGACCGGCCTGAAAGTTGACGACGTCCGCACCAGCGGCGCCGTTCGCATCGGCGATCGCCTGACGGAGTGAGCCCGCGCCGCTGTCATTCAGGTTCGTGACGGTGAACGTTGCCGCGTTTGCTGCCGGAACCGCGGCCAGTGCTGCGACGCCGAGGCCGAGTGCTTTCGTTGCCGGAGAAGAAGGATTGGGGCTGGTTTTGGATGTACGTCGTCCACGCTTCACACGCATCTGTGACCTCACGACTTGACTTTTTTTCACGGATGACCCAGGGAACAGAGGCATTTAGTATAGCGGCCCGTTAAATGAAATTGGAAACCGAATTCATTCGTCTGCCGCTCACGTTCGATGCGGCGAAACTCACCGAAGAAATCTCACAGTTCACCGAGGAGGACTGGCGTCCGCATCCTCAGGGACATCCGGGCAACAGCGCGCTGCCGCTCATCGCATTGAATGGGAGCCCATACGATGACGGCGTGAGCGGGGCGATGAGCGCGACGCCGCACCTGGAGCGCATGCCGTATCTGCGTCAGGTGCTGGCCGCGTTTCACTCGGTGTGGGGACGCACGCGATTGATGCGTCTCGATGGCAATGCCGAGGCGACGGCGCATTGCGATACGAACTACTACTGGGCGCAACACGCGCGCGTGCACGTGCCGATCGTGACCACGCCCGACGTCGAATTCCGTTGCGGCGACAAGGCCGTGCACATGGCCGCGGGCGAAGCGTGGATCTTCGACACGTGGAAAGTGCACAACGTCATCAATCCGCGGCCGACGCGGCGCATTCATCTCGTGGCCGATACGATCGGCACGGCGTCGTTCTGGAATCTCGTCGCGCGTGGACGTGCGGGCGAAGCCGCGACACACGTTCCGTTCGATCCGCTGCGCGCGGTGCCGATCACGACCGAGACCGTGAATCATCCCGTGGTCATGTCCCCCGCGGAGCTGAACGACATGATCGCGCTCGTGGTGGAAGGCGCGTCGCACGATGCGCACGATTTGTTCGCGAGTCTCGATGCGCTGCGTCACGACTGGCGTGCAGCGTACGTGCGATTCGGTGAGAGTCGCGACGGCTTTCCGCTGTATCGCTCACTGCTCGATCGCGCGAACACCGCGCTCGAGCCGCTGGCCGGTCGTTATCTGCTGCGCAATCACGTCGATGCCGTCGACGCCGCGCGCAGCCTCGTGCTCGCGCCGGCGCTTGCGGATCAGGCGGCGACGCCGCGAGCGCGTGTGCGCACCGCGCGTGC
>JBQCJC010000526.1:0-5646 GCA_051953135.1 Thermoanaerobaculia bacterium
ATTCGCGACGTTCGATCCGGTGCGCGGCGGCAATGGTGACGATGCGTCGATGAAGGCGCCGGTGCCGCTTGCGAATTCGCAAGGTCTCATTCGCCGCGCGATCGAATCGGATCGTCCGATCGTCACGATGGCCGGCGATCCCGATCTCGATGCCGAGCTCGCCGAACGATTCGAGATCAAATCCGCGATCGTGCAGATTCTGCGTCCGCGCGAAGAAGAGCCGTGGGCGTTCGGTCTTCACGATTGTCGCGACATGCGCGACTGGACCGAAGAAGAGATCTCGCTGTTTGCGGAGATCGGACGCTACGCGACGCTCGCGCTCAACAACTCGTTGCTGCACACACGCGCGGTGCGCGAGATGGCGAAGGTCAATGCGATCCTCGATCAGATTCCGGAATCGGCGGCGATCTACGACGCCAACGGAAAACTCGAGCGCATGAACGCCGCGGCGCAACGCGAGCCGGCGGTGTTGTTCTCCCCCGAAGCGGATGGACGCTTGCGCGATCACCGGCATCGCTACATCGACGGCAGCCCGCTGTCGATCGAAGAGTTGCCGTCGATGCGCGCGTTGCGCGGCGAAGCAGTGAAGTCGGATTACCTCGTGCACGACGCGCGCATGGAAGGCGATCGCGTCGTGAATCTCAAAGCCGCGCCGATTCGCGATGATCACGGCCGCATCATCGGCAGCGTCGTGTTGTCGCGCGATGTGACGGATGAACGTCAGAACGCGGAGCGCGAATCGTGGCGCCGGCGTCGCGCCGAATGTCTCGCCAACCTCGGCCTCGAAATGGTCGCGATGGCGCCGAGCTTCGACGATCTCGATGATCCGGCGATGCGCGTCGCACAAGCCGTTGCAGGCAGCGTGCGCCTCTACCTCTATCACCCCACGACCGGCACGCTCGACCTCGTCGGGTACGCGACGTCGAATCCCGAGCTCGCGCAGTACCGCGAGTACTTTGCCGAACATCCGTATCGTCCGGGCGATGGTCTGCCCGGCACCGTGTTTCACATCGGACGTCCGCTGCTGTTCTACGAGGTGCGCGGCGATTCGCTCCTCGACTTTGCGCGCGACGACGAAGAGCGCGCGGTGAAGTCGACGCTGCGCGAACAGAGTCTCATCGCGTATCCGATCGAGTCGTACGGCGAGCGCATCGGCGCGGTGATCATTTCGCAGTCTGATCCGCGACGGAACTTCGATGCGGAAGATCTCGAGTTCGCGCGCGCGGTTGCGGATCGCGTCGGCGCCGCGAGCCACATTCACCGACTCACGCGCATCGCGCAGGATGGTCATCGCGCTGCTGAAGAATTAGCGCGACGCGAAGTCGATGCGCGCGTGCGACTCGAAGCCGTGCTCGAATCCGCGCCGATCGGCATCGCCGTCATCTCCGCGGACGAGCTGCGCTTCGAGCTCGCGAATACGCGCTTCGTCGATTTCGTCGCGCAATTCGGGCATCTCGCATTCGACGAAAAGATCATGGGCTTGCGCGCGGCCGAGTTGTTGCCGGGCAGCGAGCAGATTCTCAAACAGGTCGCGGACTCGGGTGAGCCGCGCATCGATGAAGAGCTGCTGATCGGCGATCGCTACGTCAATCGCATCATCTCCGCGGCGCGCGGCCGGTTCTCCGGCATCACGCAGAGCCTCACGGTGCTCGTACAGGACGTCACCGATCAGGTGAAGTCGCGCCGTGAGATCGAGAACCTCGCGACGATGATGGCCGAGCGCTCCGCGCGTCTCGACTCGATTCTCGGATCGATGACTGACGGCTTGTGGGTCTACGACGCGAACGGCACGGTCGTCGATGTGAACCAGGCCGCGCTGAACATGTTCGGACTGGCATCGCGTGCTGAAGCGATCGAACACGGTTCATTCGCGAGTTTGAATCTGCGCGATGCAGAAGGCCGCGTCGTCGGTCATTCGGAGATGCCGTACGCACGTGCACTCGCCGGCGAAACGGTTCCGGACTATCTCGCGATGGGCAGGCACTTCATCACGGGACGCGATCTCGATCTCTCGATCGCGGCCGCACCGATCGAAAGCCGCGGCATCGTCGGCGCCGTGCTCGTGATTCGCGACATCACCGCGCTGCAGGAGCTCGATCGCAAAAAGGACGAGTTTCTTTCGGTCGCATCGCACGAGCTGCGTACGCCGCTCACGACGATCAAGGGCTACACGCAATTGCTCGCGCAAACCGTCGATGATCTCGAGCCCGAGGAGCGCGCGACATACATCAATGCGGTCCTCGGCGAGATCGAACGCATGATGGGCCTGATCTCGGAGCTGCTCGATGTCTCGCGCATCGAGACCAATCGTCTGCAGATTCATCCGCAGCCGATCGCGTGGGCCGACTTCGTTCAATCGCGCGTCTCCGCGTTTCGCGTGCAGCATCCCGCGCGCGCAATGTCGTTCGACATCGCCGACGAGGTTGCGAGTGCGAGCGTCGTCGCCGATCCCGATCGCATGCGACAGGTCGTCGATAACCTGCTCTCGAATGCGCTCAAATATTCGAGCGAAGGAACGGATATCGACGTGCGCGTCGTCGTCGACGGCGGCGTGGTGCTGACGAGCGTTTCGGATTACGGCATTGGCATTCCGAAAGATGAGATCCCGCAACTGTTCGAGCGCTTCCATCGCGCGCGCAATGTGTCGAGTCGTTACTACGGCGGACTGGGACTCGGGCTTTACATCGCGCGTGCGATCGTCGAAGCGCACGGCGGCAACATCACGGTCGTGAGCGAAGAAGGAAAAGGCTCGACGTTCACGATGCGATTGCCGTTGCCGTAGAACCGGAGCGCGGACATCTTGTCCGCTGGAGCGCGGACATCTTGTCCGCTGGAGCGCGGACATCTTGTCCGCGTCATTTGCGAGCTGGAAGCTCGCTCCTGGCAGGCTGGAAGCCTGCGCTCCGGCGAGCTGGAAGCTCGCGCTCCGGAAGCTCGCGCTCCGTTACTTCTCCTGCAGTTCGTGCATCGCGCGCGTTGCGACTGTCTCGCCCCACTTCTCGCCCGCTTCCATCGATTGCTGCAGGATCACGCTCTGCTTTTCGATGTACCGCTGACCGATCGGTGATTTGAAAAACGTGATCAGACCGTCGAGCTCCGCCTCGTCGAGATTGTTCGCGTAGACCGGCACGAGCAGGTCGATGAACTCGTCGGGTTTGACCTCTTTCTTGAAGTTCGCCCAGTACTCTTCCGGCACTTCAGGCGATGCCTCGCGGAATGACGCGATCATGCTTTCGATCGCCTGCACGGCCGTGTCGCCCGAGCGGAGCAGCACGAGCAACTCGCGCGCTTTCGCCTCCTTCGACGTCGGTGCCGGCGGATCGTCCGCGAACACCGGAGTTGCGATCAGCGTGATGAGTGCGAGTGCGGCGAACAGCGTTTTCATCGGCACAGTATGCGCCGCCGTGCAGATCGCCATTCAACTTCACATCGACTTCACATCGACACCCCTGGTCCTTTGCAGCCGCTGGCTACGCTGCGTCATCAAGGAGAAGGTCCATGAAAGTGAAGTTGCTGGTCATTGCGCTGTTCGTCTGCCTGCCTTTGTTCGCAGACGACGCGCAGGAGTTCGTCGCCGAGGCGCAGACGCCGCCGCAGAACACGCAGCAGGTGCCGCCGGTACCGGAAAAGACGAGCGAGCCTTCGGAAGTTCCGGCTGAGGCTCCGGCGGATGTTGCATCCGACACCGAAGAGAACAAAGAGACGCCGACGCTCGAAGAGCTCGCGGCGAAAGTGGAAGCGCTCACCGAAGCGCTCACCGAGAATCGCAACACCACTGATGCGCTGAGCAAGATGAAACTCAGCGGCTACATCCAGGCGCAGTACGTCAGCGACGAGCGCTCGCTCAATGAACTGAACGGCGCGACGAACACGCGCAACTTCGATCAGTTCTCGATTCGCCGCGGCCGCGTGAAGTTCACGTACCAGTTCCTGCCGACGTCGAAGTTCGTCATTCAACCCGACATCACGACGTCGGGCGTCACGTTGAAAGACGGCTACGTCGAATTCACCGAACCGTGGACGACGTGGAAGCACACGCTCACCGCCGGTCAGTTCAACTGGCCGTTCGGCTTCGAGATCATGTACTCCTCGAGCATGCGCGAAGTGCCGGAGCGCTCGCGCGTGATTCGCACGCTCTTCCCCGGCGAGCGCGATCGCGGCGTGATGCTTTCCGGTCTCGGCCTCAACGAGCGATTCAGCTATCGCATCGCGCTCGTGAATGGCACCGGCACATCGCAGAGCTTCGACTTCAACAAGCGCAAGGATCTCGTCGGCCGCGTCGGCTACAGCTTCGGCGCGTTCGACCTCGGCGCATCGGCCTATCGCGGCTCCGACCTCGTGCAGACCGCGACGAACACGCGCGGCCGCGAGTTCGACAAACAGCGCGAAGGCATCGACTTCCAGTGGGCCACGCCGGTGCCGGGACTCGGCATTCGCGGCGAATACATCGTCGGCAAGCAGGCGCCGGCCACCGGCACGACGCGCAGCGAATCGCAGGACGTGCGCGGCTGGTACTTCTATGCGATGCAGAACATCGGCACGCGTCATCAGGTCGTCGTGCGCGCCGATGAATACGATCCCGACACCGACATCGACAACAACGCCATTCGCACGATCAACCCGTCGTACATCTTCCATTGGGATTCGCACAGCAAAGTGATGCTGTCGTACGAGTTCATCAAGAACCAGACGGCCGATCCGAGCGACGACGTCTTCACGCTTCGCTACCAGTACATGTTTTGAGGAACCCAATCATGAAAAAATTCATCCTCCTGCTCGCAGCCCTCGCGCTGCCGCTGTCCGCGCAGAAGCCGATCACGATCAAGGGATCGGACACGATGGTCATCATGAACGCGCGTCTCGCTGAAGCGTTCATGGCGAAGAATCCCGGCTCGCTGATTCAGGTCACTGGTGGTGGCTCGGGCGTCGGCATCGCCGCGCTTATCAACGGAACGACCGACATCGCCGCTGCTTCGCGTCCGATCAAAACCAGCGAGACCGACACACTCAAACAACGCTTCGCCACGTCGGGTTTCGCAACGCCTATCGCGCGCGATGGTCTGTCGGTGTACCTCAACGAAAAGAATCCGGTGAAAGAACTGACGCTCGCGCAAATTCGCGACATCTACACCGGCAAAATCACGAACTGGAAGCAGGTCGGCGGCAACGACGCGATGATCATTCTTTATTCGCGCGAAAACTCGTCCGGCACGTACACCTACTTCAAGGACAACGTGCTCATGGGCAAGGATTACTCGCCGCGCGCGCAGACGCTGCAGGGCACCGCGGCGGTCGTGAATGCGGTTGCGAAAGATGCGAATGGCATCGGCTACGGCGGCGCGGCGTACGCGAAAGGCATCAAGTTCGCGGCGGTGAAAGCGAACGACAAGAGCCCCGCGATTCTGCCGTCGCTCGAAACGGTGCGAAACGGTTCGTATCCGATCAGCCGCTATCTCTATCTCTACTCGCGAGTGAAGCCGGCCGGCGACATGAAGAAGTTTCTCGACTGGGCGCTCGGACCTGAAGGTCAGGCGCTCGTGATCAAGGTCGGTTACTTCCCGGTGAAGTGACGATTCGGTTGTCGGTTGTCAGTTGTCGGAAGGCCATCGCACGGCCACGAGTTGCAAGCGAAGCCGTGGGCCGGGT
>JBQCJC010000527.1:0-3180 GCA_051953135.1 Thermoanaerobaculia bacterium
CCGACCAGTCCGCGCGAATCCGGCTCATGAATTTCCCTTCAGAAATCGCGGGCTGTGCCCGATTGATGGGATGGATCGAGCGCATGGCCGCACTGACCGGCGTCAAGAAGATCAATGTCGTCCAGACACAATGCGCCGCCAAAGGCGATTCGCACTGTGAGTGGAAATTGAGCTGGAGCTGAAACACACGTGCGGCTTCGCGCGTACCACACGCGCATGCGCTATGTGATGAAGCAGAAGCTGTTCGCGTGGGGTGACGACTTCACGATCAAAGACGCCGAGGGACGCGATGTGTTCTTCGTCGACGGCAAGGCGCTCTCCTTCGGCGATCAATTGTCGTTTCAGGATCTCAATGGACAGGAGTACGCGTTCATCCGCCAGAAACTCATGTCCTGGGGACCGACTTACGAGATTTACCGCGGCGGCGAGCTTGTCGCGGTAGTTAAGAAGGAACTGTTCACGTTCTTCCATTGCAAGTTCACCGTCGACGTCGAAGGCCCCGACGATCTCCAGGCCAGCGGTGATTTCATGGATCACGAATACGTCTTCAAACGCGGCAATCGCCACGTCGCGACGGTTTCGCGGAAATGGTTCTCATGGTCCGACACCTACGGCGTCGATATTGATGATCAGGAAGATGATGTGCTGATTCTCGCGAGCACGGTGATTATCGACATGATTTGTCATGGGGATCGGGAGAAGTAAAAGGCGTTACGATGCAGGTCATGGCCATTCGCCGGATGTCCGTAATCGCAGTGTTGCTGATTCCCTGTCTCGTTGCATCAGCACAGAAACAGGACAAGTCTCCCGGTCAGCTCGCATGGGACGATCTACGCTGGCTCGCCACGGCGCTCGAAGCCTACAGCACAGACAATGAATCTCTGTACGGCCCACCCGACGGCCCGCAAGACGGCGTCATTACCGATCTCGATCAACAGTTGAACTGGTATTACGACAACACGGCCCCCGCCAAACCGCGCCCTGCGATCGATCCATGGGGACATCCATACCGTTTCGCGATTTCGAAATCACGCAAGGCCTACGCACTCTATTCATCCGGCCCCGACGGCCGAATCGATGCTCGCGCGGCGGAGATGATCGATCGATTGAAGCAAGACGCAGTGACGGCCGACGACCTTGCGAAACCGCAGAAGTCCTCCAGTGTTGTCGTGATTTCCGGAACGCTCGCTTTTGCACCAGAGGATGTGCTTCAGCAACTACACGACTAGTCGCCTCAGCTTTCGAACCAATAAACCAACCGCGCGGATCTCGCAAATTTCGTTTCGATCGTATTGAGTGTTTGCACGACTAACGGCCATTCGATTGCGAATTCATCCACCGTTAGACCGGCGCGCTCGAAGGCGGTCTCGAGCTCATTCAGCGTCATCCACGATGGACGTAATGCGTCCGAACTGAGCACGAGCTCATAAGTCGAGCGCGCGTCACCGGACGCATCGTGTGGAAACCCACGCGAAGGAATCGTTTCTTCGATCGCGGCGAAGAGAGCGCGGCTGCGCTCCGGCGATACCTCGGAGTATCCAATCCACACACCGTCGGATCGATATTCGATGAATGCTCGGATATCGGTCCCCATTCAACGCGATCTCCGTAAATCATCCGCCGCGAGATACGCACGAACGGCGAACTGCCCGAAGAGGAGATCGCCGGTGATGCGAGTGAAGAGCCACGATTTCGCTACGGATTGCGTGATCGCCGCGAAGACGACAAGATCGAGATCGATGAAGAGCGGTAGCGCGATGAGAGCGACGCCAAGGCGGCGGCCGGAACGCAGAAGGAAGGCACCAATGAGATAGAAGGCCGCGAAGATCCATTGCAGCCAGTCCGGCCTTGCGTCGCGAAGGAACGGCGGAACGATGATCAACGCCACAAGGAACAACAGCCCATTGGAGGCGCTGCGCAACATCGCGGCCGGATGGGACGGCGAGGAGTCGATGTGCTTCCCGTTCCGCAGGACCGCGGGCTCGTGCAGCAGAAACCTCCGCATCCACCGATACTCCAGCGTACTGCCGTCTTCAAGCGTTGTCGTCCAGCCGCGTTTGCGCTCGGCCGCATTGGAGAGTACGGCCTGTTGCACGCCGTCGAGCAGAATCAAAATCTTTGCTTGTTCGAATCGCAGTTGCAGTCGCGCCGGGGACTCTCCCGCCAGCGGGTACTCCTTCGTCAATGCAAGGCCTCCACAACTTTCGCAGGATCGGTCATCGGCAGTTTGCACGCGTAATTCGTGCAGATGTAAGCAGTCGGTTTATCGCCGATGGCGCGTTGCTCGGCGGTAAATGTCGCAAGTTTCGTAATGGGCGAGGCTTCGCCGTCGGGACGTTGCAAGACGACTTTATTCGGCACGAACGATTGGAATACCGCGCGCTGCAGAGTGCGAACGTCGGTTCCCGACAGAACGATTTCCTGTGATGGGCCTAACACGAACGATAACGCGCTCAACGCGTGCGTGGAGGCGGACGGCGCGAGGGTGACCTCGTCGCTGATGACCTTCAATGCGGCGTTTGCACGTTTTTCGTACGAATCATTCGCGGTCATGCGCGCGAGGCGAATGAGGTTCAGGATCATCACGGAATTGCCCGACGGAATCGCGCCGTCGCCTGATTCTCGCGGACGCACGAGCAGGCGCTCACTGTCCGCGGACGTGACGTAGAAGCGACCGCTGTTATCGCCGAACAGACGCAAGGCCTCGTCATTGAGCGAGATCGCCTGTTCGAGCCAGCGAATGTCGAATGTCGATTCGTAGAGATTCAAGAATCCCCAGGTCAGAAATGCATAATCGTCAAGATATTTACGTTTTTTCGTGAAAACCGCATCGGCAGCGTGCGTCGCGGCATCGGCATACTTCGGCTCATTGAGAATCACGGCGCCGTAAGCCAGTGCCGCGATCATGAGACCGTTCCAGTCCGCGAGAATCTTTTCATCGCGGCCCGGCTTTGGCAATTTCGCGCGATTGGCGGATTTGTAATACGCCTCATGTGCGTCCTGGGCCGCATAGAACGCGCCGGATGGTGATTGCAGATCGCGCAATACGTATGTGAACGTGTCGCGCGCGGTTTGCGCGTACTCGGCCTTCCCTGTCGCCTGGTACGTCTCGAGAAATGCGAGCGCGAGCAACGCCTGGTCGTAGAGCATCTTCTCGTAATGCGGCTCGTTCCACTTAGC
>JBQCJC010000528.1:0-4235 GCA_051953135.1 Thermoanaerobaculia bacterium
CATCTCCATCTGCATCTCTATCCCGTGAGCGACACCGCATCGCGCGCCGACGTCTTCGCCGCGATCGACATTAAAACGCGCGTCGATCGCGATGAATCCTTCATCGAGCAACTCAGGCGAGACTTGACAGGCGCCACCCCCTGAATGACGATTCAGGCCATGGCGACCGCGTCCGATTCGCAGGCTTTCACCGGCACCTCCAAGCGCGAGCGCATTCTGCGCGCCGCCGTCGACGTCTTTGCCGAGCACGGCTACTTCAACGCCAAAGTCGCGCAGATCGCGAAAGCCGCGGGCGTCGCCGACGGCACGATCTACCTCTACTTCGACGGCAAGGAAGATCTCCTGATCACGATCTTCCGCGAGCACACGCGCAACTACCTCCACTCGCTCGAACAACAACTCGCGAACATCAATCGCGCCGAAGAGCGGCTGCGCATTGCAGTCAAACATCACCTCGAAACACTCGGACGCGATCGCGCACTCGCCGTGGTATCGCAGGTTGAATTGCGCCACAGCCTCAAGTTCATGAGCCTCTTCTCGCAGGAAGAGGTGAAGGACTATCTCAACGTCATCCGCAAGATCGTCGAGCACGGACAGCAGGAAGGATCGTTCCGCCGCAACGTGCATCCGCAGCTCGTCGCCAAGGCCGTCTTCGGCGTGCTCGACGAGATGGTCACGTCGTGGATGCTCTCCGAAAAAGACTACGACCTGCCGGGACAATCAGAGCAGGTCGCGGACTTCATCCTCACCGGACTGTTGTAGAGAAGTTGCGCGACACCAGTTGCGCGTGCGGGCGAAACCATGTCAGAACGCACGGAGATGTCGCCGCAACGCATGACGCGCCGCGATCTCGCGTTCGTCGCGAGCTGGATCGCGCTCGCCGCAATCGCCATCACCATCGTCGTTCGCTACTTCCCGATCGCGTTTCCCGAAACGTCGATCGACTTTCGCTACACGCGTGATTCGTCGCGCGACGTCGCCGAACGATTTCTCGCCGCGCAACGCGTGAGCGTCGCGAAGCAGAAGCACGCGGTGCGTTTCGATTCCGACGACACGTCGCGCATCTTCCTCGAACGCTCCCTCGGCCTCGAGCGCGCGAATCGCGCATCGAGCCGCGAAGTACGACTCTGGTCCTGGCACCACCGCTGGTTCACGCCGCTCGTCGAAGAAGAAGTGAGCGTCGACGTCGCGCCGACCGGCGAGATCATCGGCTTCCTCCACAAACTTCCGGAGACGCGCACCGCGCCCGCGCCGACGCGCGACGCCGCGCAAGTGGCGAACGAGTTCCTCACGCGCATCGGCGTGAAAGACGTGACGCTCGTCGATCGCAGCGAACGGCGTTTGCCGAAGCGCGTGCAGCGCATCCTCACGTACGAATCGACGCACATCCGTCCTGCCGGAGCGCCGTATCGCCACACCGTCACTCTGGATGGAGATGCGGTTACGGCGTACACGCAGGGTCTCAAAGTGCCGGACGCGTGGCTGCGCTCGTATCGCGAGCTGCGCTCGAAGAACAGCGCGGCCGCGGCCGTCGATCTCGTGTTCTACGGCGCGACGATGATCGCCGCGCTGGTGATCTTCATCGTGCGCCTGCGACGCGGCGATCTCTCGCTGCGCTTTCTCATGAGCATCGGCATCGCCGCGCTGGTGCTGACCTTCGGCGTCGCACTGAACTCGCTTCCATCGCAACTCGCGTACTACGACACGAACGAATCGTACGAATCGTTCCTCGCACAAATTCTCGTCTTCGGCGGGATTCTGCAGGCGATCGGCACCGCGATGATGCTGATCGTCATCTGCGGCGCCGGCGAAGTGTTGTATCGCGAGCGATTGCCGCAACACCTGGCGATGCCGCGCGCGTTTTCGAAGCGCGCACTCACATCGAAGCGCGTCTTCTTCTCCATGATCCTCGGCTACGCGCTCGTGCCGGCGTTCATGGCGTATCAGGCGATCTTCTATCTTGTCGCGCATCGCTTCGGTGCGTGGTCGGCCGCCGAATTACCGTATGACGGCACGCTCAACACCGCGCTGCCGTGGGTCGCGGTGTTGTTCGCCGGATTCTTTCCCGCGCTCAGCGAAGAATTTCTCTCGCGCGCCTTCTCGATTCCGTTCATTCAGCGCTTCGTGAAATGGCGCTGGCTCGCGATCGCCGCGTCAGCAGTCATCTGGGGCTTCGCGCATTCGACGTATCCGAATCAGCCGTTCTGGATTCGCGGCGTCGAAGTCGGACTCGCCGGCATCGCGGCGGGGTTGATCATGGATCGCTTCGGCCTGTTGCCGCTGCTGATCTGGCACTACCCGATCGATGCGGTCTACACCGCAACGCTGCTGTTCGGATCGGGCAACACGTACTACGTCGTATCCGCCGCGCTTTCGAGTCTCATCTTCGCGCTGCCGCTCCTCGCGTCGATCTTCTTCTACATTCGCAACAAAGGCTTCGTGCCCGACGACGAGCTGACGAACGCCGCGATCCCGATCGCACCACTGCCACCAGCACCCGAAGTCGAGAAACACGAATCCGAGTTCCCCGACGCGATTCGCGTGACGCGCACGCGCGTGATCACATGCGTCATCGCGATCGCCATCGCTGCGCTCGCATGGATCACGCGTCCCGACACCACGCGCGACGCGAACGACTTTCGCATCACGAAAGAACGTGCGAAGGAAATCGCGCGCACACGCGTCAGCGGCGATGACGAATACGTCATCGCGACCTCGATTCCCGGCTTCCGTTCGTGGGAAGCGGAATCAGGTCGCGAAGACGGCGGCTCGTTAGGCGCGCCGGACGACATCGCGGCCACGCATCTCGTGCGCGAAGGGATGCCGGTCGGCGCGCTCGCGAACGTGCTCACGAATCAGCTCGAATCGTCGATGTACACGGTTCGCTTCTTCACGCCGCTGCAGAAAGACGAGATCTTCGTCGAAGTGGATCCGCGCGACGGACGCGTGATCGGCTATCACAAGTATCAGGAAGAAGAGCGGCCCGGCGCGTCGCTCACGCAACCGCAGGCGCTCGCGATTGCACAACATGCATTCGCATCGTACGGACTCGATGTTCGCGCGTTCGATGTGAAGGAGGCGCTGACGTATCAGCAGCCGAAGCGCCGCGACTGGCTGTTCCACTTCGAAGAGCGCACGCCGATTTTCAAAGACGCGTTTCGCCGCGTTTCCGTGCGTGTCGCGGGCAACGAGGTCACGCAGTTTCAGAAGCACGTGAAAGTTCCGGACAGCGTGTATCGGGAGGCCACGAAGCAGACGTTCCTGAATTTCGCGCTGCTCGCATTGAAGCTGCTCGGCGCCGTCGCACTCCTCGGCATCGTGATCACCGGCATCATCCTTTCGACGCGCGCGCACGGGCTGCCGTGGAAGCGCGCCGCGAAGTGGACGCTGCTGCTCGCGATTCTGCCGATCGGCGTGTTGCTCGCGGATCGCGAAGGCGCGCTGTTCGGCTATCAGACCAGCATCGCCTGGGACACGTTCCGCGTCCGCCAGCTCACGCAATTCATCACCGACCTCGGCGTGCAGCTCGGCTTGTTGTTTCTCGCCTTCGCCGGATTGAACGCGTCGCTGCCCTTCGCGCTCGATCTCTTCTCGCGCGAAGGCCGCGCGCGATTCGGACGCGGTGCGGTCGTCGCCGCGCTCACGGCGTTGTCGATTGGCGTCATCGCGGTGATCGCGAACCAGTACGTCACGACGCTCGTGCCTTCATCCGCCGAAGTACAGATCCGCGCATCGGATCTCGTCGCGACGCCGTGGCCCGCGCTCACCGAAGCCGCGCGCGCCATCACGATGGCGATCATCGCGTCCGCCGCGGTCGCACTGTTCGCGAGTGCTCTGCACAAACGCGCCGCCCTGATCACGATCGTCGGCGTGGCCTGCACGATGCTCGATTCGAACGTCACGCTCGCGCAGACGCCGCTCATGATCGCGCGTGCGATCGTCACGGCGGTGCTGATTTGGCTCATCGCGAAATACGTGCTCGACGGCAATCCGCTCGCGTGGCCGCTGACGTTTTTTCTCGCGCTCACACTGTCGTCAGCCGCGAGTCTGCTGCGCAATCAACGCACGGATTTGCTGATGAACGGCGCGGTGCTGATCGCCATCGCCATCGCAGCGCTACTGTGGAGCGGGCGGGGGCGCGCCCCCCCCCCGCGGGGAGCGACTGCGAGGGGCGCGTCGTCCGCCGGCCCTCCCCCCCCCACTGGGTAGGCTGGCCCCGTGCGATTCGCGTGGGC
>JBQCJC010000529.1:0-12364 GCA_051953135.1 Thermoanaerobaculia bacterium
CTAAGAGCCCGCCGCTCCACTGATTCCTCTTCTCGTCACCAGGTACGTAGCAAAGCTCCCCAGCCAGTGGCCACCTTCGTAGTGCTCGCCGGTCACGGCGCGCAAGCCTGCATCGGCATGAGCCTTCGAAGCCGCGCGCAAGCTCGCGACGCGCTTGTCCTTCGCCGGCAATCCTGACGCAATCCCATCGAGCATCCACGCGCGGCTGAGATTCAAGCCATCGAGATGCGCGAGCTTCGGATCGCTCGGATCGGTCACGATCGCGGGTGTGAGCGTCATCGACGGCATGAACTTCGTCAGCCACGTTGCGAACTCGTTCGGCGGGAGCACGCGTCGCATGAGATCCGCTTCCGCGAGGCACGGCGAGAGAAAGTCTTCGCCGGACGGTTCGTATGCAAGCGGGCAGTTACGATCCTTCGCGTAGAACGCTTTCGCGCGATCGCGCACGAGACTCGCGAGCGCATCACCGCCTGCTTTCGAATCGAGAATCAATCCGAGCGCGAATGCGGTCTGGCTGTGCTCACCGGATCGCACCGGATGCGACAGCTTCGGCAGCCACGTCTTCAATCGATCGACGGCCGCGTCTTCGAGCGGTCGAATGGTCGCGTACAGCGGATCATTCGTCTCGCGCAATTCGCCGCTGAGTTGCAGCAGCCACGCGAGTCCGTACGGACGCTCGAAACTCGCGCGTCCCGCACCATTGATGTACGCGACTTCCGCCGCGATGTGCTCCGGCGTGATGCTCTGTTCCAGCGCCGCGCGTGCTTTCGCCGCGAACCGCGCATCGGGGTAGAGGCGCGTGAGTCGTGCGAGCAGCCAGTGACCGTGCACCGACGAATGCCAGTCGTAGCAGCCGTAGAACGCGGGCGTGAGCTCGCGCGGCGGTTTCGCATCCGCGTCCGACTGCATGTTGTGCGCGATCTTGTTCGGATACTCCTTGTGCACACACGCGAGCGCGAGATTCGCGAATCGCTCCGCGGCTTGCGGATCGAGGGAGAGCGTCGAAGCGAGGACGAGCGTTGCGAGCATGCGCGCGAGTGTACTCGCGCTATCTCATCTGCATCACGATGTACACGATCAACGCGATCGCGATCACGACCACGATGGCGATCGTGATTCCGCTGCTGCGAGTGGAGCTCGAGCTGACGGTTTCGTAGACGACGCGGCGCTCGACGTTATCTTCGTTTTCAGGTTCCGGCATGCTCAGCGTTTTCAGCAACAGCCGTACCACGCTCGAGCGATTTCGAAGTGACGACGAAGATCGGGATCGCGAGACACGCGATTCCGGCCGCGATCGCGAACGCGGTGCCGAGAGACGTGCGCTCGCCGATGAGGCCGATGACGAACGAGCCGAGTCCGATGCCGGTGTCGAACGCGAGAATGACGCTGCCGAATGTGCGGCCGCGTTTCGCTTCATCCGTGTTCGAGACGACGAACGTCATGAATGCCGGGAACGATGCACCGAGCCCGATGCCGAAGAGAATCGCCGCGCCGATCATCTGCATGCGCGTGGCCGCGATGGAGAGCATTGCGAATGCGATCGGCATCGCCACGAACGCGGGATAGATCAGCGCTTTCGGTCCGAAGCGCTCGCCGACGCGTGAGAATCCGATGAGCACTCGAACGCCGATGATCGTCAGCGCGAAGGCGGTGAAGAAGAGCGACTCGGGCGTCACACCGCGTTCCTTCGCCAGTAACGCCGCGTAGCTCGTGATGCCGCCGTAGCCGAACGACACGACCGTGAACGAGATCGAGGTGCGAATCACGTGCGGGTCCCACAACTCTGCGACGCGCGGAAACGTCGCGGCCTCATTCGTCGTGATGCCGCCGGGGATGCGCGAGCCCCAGATCGCCATGATCGTGGAGAGTACGGCGATCTCGACGCACAACATCAGCCAGCCGAACTTGTAGACCTGCAATCCAATCGCAGGTGCCACGGCAATCGCGAAGGTCGGCGCGAGTCCCCAGTAGCCGAGGCCTTCCGTGCGCCGCGCGACGGGGATGAAGTCGGTCATGATCGCGGACGCCGACGACAAGATGCCGGACCAGATCGCACCGTGAATGATTCCGATGATCAGCACGAGCGGCAGCCACGGCACGATGCCGTACGCGAGCGAGAAGACGACGAACAGCAGCGACGCGATCACGAGCATGCGGCGCCGGCCGATGTGATCGGCGATGGTGCCGGTGATCGGCGCCGCCAGCGCGGACGAAAGCGTGTAGACGAAAAGGAATGTGCCCGCCGCTGCTTTCGATCCGCCGAGCTCCACCATGCGCATCGGAATGATCGGCAGCAGTTGAAACGCGGAGAAGAAGGTCCCGAACTGAAAGAGCCAGAGCGAGACGAAGCGCCAGGTGAAGAGACGTTCGGTGGGCAAGCGCGGGGGATTGTAGCGGTTCGCGGATGCGTTACCGTGGCCGCGATGAAGGTGAAACGCGCAGCGAAGTACGGGTTCTGTTCCGGTGTCCGCATTGCGGATCTGAAGGTGAAGCGATTTGCCGCGGGCGGCGGAAAGGCCGCGATTCTCGGGCAGGTCGTGCACAACGAGCGCGTCGTCGAGGAGATGGAAACCCTCGGCGTGCGCACCGTGCACGAGATCGCGAAAGTCGAAGAGCCGACGATCGTCTTCTCCGCGCACGGCGTGCCGCCGTCGTTTCACACCGCAGCGAAAGATCGCGGGCTGAACGTGCTCGATACCACGTGCAAGTTCGTGTACGACATTCATCGCGAGTCGAAGCAGGCGCTCACGGCCGGATATCACCTCGTGTTCATCGGTGATCCGAAGCATCGCGAAGTGATCGGCTACACGAACGATCTCGATCCGGCGAGCTATCACATCGTGTCGAGCATCGAAGAAGCGGAGTCGACGGACTGGTCGCCGTACGAGGCGATCAAGATTTTTTATCAGACGACGCTCAATGCCGAGGAGTTCGAAGACGTGGTGCGCACGATCGAGCGTCGTGCAAACGGCGTCGAGCGCGGCGACACGATCTGCTACGCGACGAAAGAAAATCAGGACGCGGCGCGCGTGCTCGCGGAAGATCCCGAGATCGATGTGATCGTCGTCATCGGCGGCAAGAAGAGCGCGAACACGAAACACCTGTGGGACATCTGCCGCGAGACGAAGCCGTCGTACCTCATTCAAGGTGCGTCGGATCTCGATCCGTCGTGGTTCGCGTCAGCGGGAACCGTTGGTCTCACCGCCGGATCGTCAACACCCGATTACGTGATTGACGAAGTGGAACAGGCGTTGATGTCGGTTCACCCGTAAAATCCTGCGCATCATGCGCAAGCCGCACGCGGCGGCAGTACTCGCTCTCTTTCTCCTCGTTCCTGCTCTTGCGCAGGAGCCAGCCGGCGAAGTTATCAACGTCACCGCGATCGAGCTTTCGGTCGATGTGCGCGATCGCAACGGCAATGTTCCGCAGGATCTGAAGCCCGCGGATTTCGTCGTGCTCGAGAACGGTGTCGAGCGCGCGGTGACCGCGGTCGAATACGAGCGCGCGACCCGACTCGCCGGTACGGTGCAAGGTGAAGCCGCAACGCCTGCGACAAGCGTTGCCGACGATCGCAACGTGCTCGTGTATGTCGATCTCGAGCTCTCGAATCACTCCACGATGCTCGACGCATTGCGCGGTCTGCAAAAGAACGCCGCGCTGCTCACGTCCCTCGGCGCCGTCGACGTCATCATCACGAATCCCGGCGTGCAATGGATCGCACGCGGCGTGACCGACGAGCAGGCGCTCGCTGCTGCGATTCGAAAAATCGAAACGCTGCCTGCGCACGACCGGCTGCTGGAACATCGCCGCTCGGTGCTCGATGAATTGAAAAATCGTTCGCAATCGGGTGCCGCATTGTCGATGTCGCTCTTCGAAGCGCGCAGCGCGATGAGCGCGGAAGAACAGATCGTGAGCCGCTTCGACACGCGCCTCACGAGCGTTCTCAGTGCCGTGCCGCGGCGTGCGTTCAACGCCATGTTCCTCATCTCCGACGGGTTCGATCTCGATCCGATGGAGTTCTACGAAGAGTTCCTGCACGAGCCGAATGACGTCGCGCAATTGCGCACGGCGTGGGCGGGGACGACTGGGCGCATTCACGACGAGTTCGCGCGTTCCCTCGCGTCGACGGGCTGGACCGTCACCGTGTTGAGCGGTGGTGCGATCGCAGATTTCCGTGGTGCCGCATCCGAAAGCGGCAGCGCGAAAGTGCGCGCCTTCGTGAACAACCTCCAGGGAAGCGCGCCGACATTCATGAGCCACCGGCGCGATGCACTGCTCGCCATCACCGACGCGACCGGCGGTCGCATCGCCAGCGCGCCGCCGGAATTCGCCAGCGCAATCAACTCGATGGGCGATCGCGTGCGCATCACGTATCAGGTGCCGCGCGCCCCGGACGCGAAGCCGCGCAAGATCGAAGTGCGTGTGAAACGCGAGGGCGTGAAGGCGATGACGTCGCGATGGACGTCTTCGTCGACGCCGGAGATCACCGCGAGCGCGCGCGCCCTCGAACAACTCCGCGATGGTCCTCATGGCGAATTGCCGATGGCCGCGCGCATTCAACTCGGCATCGCCAATCGCGACAAACGGGCTGAAGGTTCCGTCGAAGTGCGTCTCGATCTCACGCCGATCGGCAAACTGCGCGAGCAACTCGACAAGGCCACGATTCGCATCTCGTTCGCCATTGAAGGCGCGAAAGCACCGGCGTACGTCGTTCATCAAACGATCGAGAACTACGACCTCACGAAACTGCAGCGCGTGCTCTACACGTCGCCGATCAACATCGATCCCGACATCAGGCGCATTGCCGTCGTGATGGAAGAGCTGTCGAGCGGGATGTGGGGAGGGGCGTCGATCGATCTCTCCGGATCCGCGCGGACGCGCGAGTTCGCGTCGAAGAACTGGGACGACTTCGACACGAAAGACATCGACGAATCCGGCGGCATCCCGTGGATGACGTGGGCCGACGGACTCACGCGTGCGAAAGCGGAGCAGAAGCTCGTCGTCGTGAAGATTGCGTATCCGGCCGTTTGTCTTGGCTGCCGTGCGCCGAAGCCGGAGGTGTATCGCCATCCCGCGTTCGTGCGCATGCTCGAGTTGAATTTCATCCCGGTGCGTGTCGATCGCGATCAGGCAAAGGCGATCGGGCTCACCGGCGATGTCGGCGTCGCGGATCCGTCAGGGCGCATCCGCTATCAATGGGAGCCGGCAACCGGCGTCGATCTCGCGACAAAACTCACCACCGTAAGGCAATACGCCGGCGCGTTTCTCGCGGACGGCGATACGGCCGACGAGCAGTTCTCGATCGCGCTCGCGTATCTGCAAACCGAGATCGAGAACGCGCGCGACGCGTATGCGAAAGCGCGCGAGCTCGCGCAGAAAGAACACAACGACGTGCTGCTCGAGCGTATCGAGACGCATCTCGCGATCGTCGATGCGCGAACCGAACATCGCGATCGCGCGAGGCCGGTGCTCGAGCGCATCGCATCGACATCGAAGAATGACGGCAACGCAGCCGAAGCGCTGCTGATGCTCGGATTTTTGCGCAAGGGCGAGGGCGATGCGGTCGGCGCCGCCGATGCGTTCAGCCGCGCGGCAGCACGCGCGCCGAAAGGCAGCTCGCTCGAAATCGCATCGCTTGCGCAGGCAGGGAAAGACGTTGCGCCGATCGCAGGCGATACACGCGTGTTGAAAACCGTGCAGCTCATTCGTCCGCGCGGCGCGGTGATCGCCGGCCGCGTGCGCTTGCAGACGCTCGTGCGCGACCCGCGCGTCGATGAAGTGCGATTCTTTCTCGACGACAAAGAGATCGCGAGCGATCGCATGCCGCCATTCACCGCGGACTTCGAGCTCGAATCGACGCCGCGTCCGCACACGTTCCGCATCGAAGCGTACGGCACCGATCGCAAGCTGCTCGGCGATGACACGCTTCGCGTCAACGAGCGTCACGACGAGTTGGTGATGAAGATCGTCACGCCGCGCGGCGGCGATGTCGAAGGGAAGACGCGCGTCGAGCTCGACGTGCAACGTCCCGCGCAGGCCTCACTCGATCACGTCGAGTTGTATTGGAACGAAGCAAAGATCGCGACGCTGAAGCAACCACCGTTCGCGGTGAACGTGATCTTCTCGAACAAGCCCGGATACATTCGCGCGGTCGCGGTGCTCGCCGATGGGCGCACGGCGGAAGACGCGGTCACGGTGAACACGAGTGGGTACGCGGAATCGATCGATGTCGCGGTCGCCGATTTGTACGCGCGCGTCACGGACTCGAAAGACAAACCGATCACGACGCTGACGAAAGAGGCGTTCACGGTGCTCGACAAGAACGAGGCGCAGGAGATCGTGCGCGCCGAGTATCTCGAACACCCACCGCTCCTCCTCGGCATCGCGCTCGACACGTCGGCCAGCATGCGCGAAGAGATTCTCGACGTGCATACGACCGCGCAGCAGTTCCTGCGCAACGCGTTCGCCTCCGAGGCGCGGGCGTTCGTGATTGGGTTCGATGAATCGCCGCGGCTCCTGCATGAAACGACGGCGGATCTCGCGGCGCTCAACGAGCGCATCGAAAGCACGCTCGCGCAGGGACGCACCACCGCGCTCTTCGACGCGTTGATGTTCGCGCTGCTGCAATTCGAAGGCACGTCGGGCAAGAAGGCGCTGATCGTCGTCTCGGACGGCGATGACGTTTCGAGCCGCTACACGTGGCAGCGCGTCGGCGATTTTGCGCGCGAGTCCGGCGTCGCGTTGTATCCGATCATCTTCAACGCGAATCTCGAAACCATTCGCCCGATTGCGGCGATGGCATCGCGCAGCGGCGGAAAGATTTTCTCGATTCGCAGCACGCACAATCTCGACGCGATTTATCGCGAGATCGCGGCGCAGCTCAGCCAGCAATATCTGCTGACGATCGCGCCGAAAGGGGAGCGGAAAGCGGGGGAGCATCGTGCGGTCGACGTTCGCGTGAGCACGCCGAACGCGACCGTGCAGGCGACGCCGGGATATGTCGTGAAGTAGGCGAAACGAGCGCGGCCGTGGCAGAATCGCGCGATTTTGGGCCGGAACGGAACGAATACCGGCTCTGAATCGTCTGTTGATTAACACGGTCATGAAAGTTATTCGCAACGCAATTCTGGTTCTGATCACGATGCTCGCGGCCGGTGCCGCGTCCGCTTCGGATCTGAATTGCAAGGGCCCGGTGAATGTCGAAGAGTTTCGCTACTCGTGGCGTTTGCGCGGAGGCGTTCGCTTCATTGCCGGGTTGATGTTCCCGACGTCGGGCGTCGGCAATCTCCGCACGGTCTATCCGACCGCGACCGATCGCTCGATTCACAGCGAGCTGCTCATCACCGCGCCGAACGGCAAGCAGGGCGGGTACTACGCGTACGAGTCGCAGATGGATGCGAACGGCGCGAAGACGCTGATGACGTATCACGGCTACGCGTGGGGAAAGAAGTCGCGCACGGAGCGCACGATCTTCGATTACGTGAAGGGTCTCGCGCGCATTCGCAAGCAGACGCCGGACGAAGTCGAGAATCGCGCGAAGAAGTTGCCGGAGAGCGACGACGAGTTCCGCGACATTCTCACGGCCATTCACTATCTGCGTCAGAACGCGACGACGATCACGGCGCCGATGGAGACGACGATCTACTCGGACGGTAAGGAGTATCCGGTGATCTTCAAGCCGGGGCTGCGACGCACGTTCGTGATCTCGGGACAAACGACAGGCGCTCGCGGATTCGAGATCGTCGATGCGCCTGGCGGAAAGAAATGGCCGGGCGGCGTAAAGGTGTGGTTGTCGGACGATGAGCGCCGCATTCCGTTCCGCATCGAGATTCAGCAGAGCGTGGCTTCACTGCAACTCGATTTGCAGAGCGTCGAATCGTGCGCGTTCCTCGTGGCTTCAAGTGGAGCGGCGGGCTCTTAACCCGCCCGGTCACTACACCCTCGCGTTCGAGCTATCGTCGACCGGCGTTCCCAATCCGCAGAACAGTCCCACCATATCGAGGAACTGTGCGACGTCGATCGGCTTCTGCAGCACGACCGCGGGATTCAGTTCTTCATCCGCGGGCTCGAGCTCGTAGCCGCTGATGATGATGACGGGCGACTCGCGCTGGCGATTGCGAAACCATCGCAACCACTGCCGCCCATCCATCCTCGGCATCGACAAGTCGAGAATCACCAGCTTGATGTCCGGATTGCTCTCGACGAGTGGGATCGCGTCCTGGCCATCGTGCGCGATCAGGACCTCGAATCCATACGGAGTGAGGAGATCACGATAGTAGCCAACGATCTTCTGATCGTCGTCGATGACGAGCAGCTTACGCAGTTTCAGCGGGGTCCGTCGGGCTCGAATCAATGATCCACTCCAGTTCCTTGCGAAATGTGAGGCGGACGCTGCAAAGCCCGCGCCGATCATCGCGTTTCGCGCATCGGCGGCACGACATCCGTCGGTACGCTGGTTTGTAGCGGTCCGACTTCCCGCGCGAGAAGACGAAACCGCGCCGGGTCATAGCGTAACGCCAGGAGGCGTCCTTTGTGGACGACGGTGTCGCGTGGAAGCTCGATTCGTAACGTGATTCCGCCGCTGAGCACGCCACTCGCGATCCAGCGTCCATTCGTGAATCCTGCCTCTTCGACGCCGAACACAAAGTCGGAGTCTTCGCCTGCTTTCGCGAGAAAAAAATCTGACGGACGCACGAGCGCGACTCCGCTGCCTTGAAATGGCGGATCATCGACTGGCCATGAACCGATGACCGAATCGACTTCGTTGCCGTGAATCGTGATCGGGATGATGTCGATCTCGCCGGTGGCAAGTGCTGCTGCATCGTTCGCTGGACGTGCAAAAACTTCTGCGGGCGTTCCGCTCTGCGCGATGCGGCCGCGCTCGAGCACGATCACGGAGTCCGCGACCGCCAGTTCGTCATGCGATGACGGCGCAGTGATCACGGTAGTGCCGTGCACGCGTAACGTGCGAAAGAACATGTCGGCGAGTGCGACACGTGCGGACGCGCTCACGCGTTCCAGCAGGCGATCGGCGAGCAACACCGCGGGACGCAGCAACTCGATGCGTGCGAGTTGCACGCGCGTTTGTTCCGTCGACGACAGCGTCGAGATGCGACGCTCGAGAATCGAAGCGAGCTCCCACTTCTCCGCGGCGAGCGCGTATTCGCGATGGCGGTCTTCGCGATCGAGCTTGCGTGTGCGCACCGCGGCGACGAGCGCGTGTTGCACGCTCCAGCGTTGCGGCACATCGATCGTCGATGTGATGAAGAGCAACGGACGATTCGCCGGTTTGAGATCGTTGATGCGGCGCTGGCCGAGGATCACATCGCCGGCGTGTGGTTTGTGCAGGCCGGCGATGACGCGCAGCAATGTCGATGCGCCGCACGCGGGCGGACCGATGATCGCCGTGTGCGTGCTGCGCGGCGCGGTGAACGAGATGTCGTCGAGCGCGAACTTGCGATCGTGGCGAAACGCGACGTTGCGCAGAACGACATCGAGCACGAGTGGATTGTAGTAGGTGGAGCGGCGAGCTCTTAGCTCGCCGGTGGTTGGCGATTCGGCGGGCTAAGTGCCCGCCGCTCCCCAGAGCTACGGTCGTGGCCTGCGCGGTGGTGGCGGTCCGTTGCCGTCGCGCATCTCCTGACGATTCTCGCGGCGTTCCTGCTGCATGCGCTCGAGGAAGTTGCGCATCTTGTCCCACTGCTGTTCCGTGAGCACGCTGCGCATATCGACGAGCATCATCAACTCGGTGGCGAACAACTTGCCGCGAGATTCGTTCAGCTTCTCCGCGATCTTCTGAATCTCGGCGCGACGGAGTTGCGAACGATCGAGCTCGCCGCGAAGACTGATCTGTAACTTGTCGACTTCCGCTTTCGTGTCGATGAGCTCATCCGCTTTCTTGCGAAACACTTCATCGAGACGATCCTGCTGCTCGTTCGTGAGCGCGAGGACTTTCACGATCTCGGGACGCCGCCACCATTTGCCCGGCGGCAGCGGCTGCGCGCTCGCGAACGGCGCTGCGAAGAGCAGCGTCATCGCGGCCGCGAGGAAAAACTTCTTCATAAGGACTGGTCTCCGTTGTCGACCCACGATTCCCATTCGACCATCGTGCCGAAATCTTTCAGCTCGTCGGACTGCCAGGGATCGGTCGAGTCTTCGCTGCTCTGCTTCGTGATCACCGCTTCCGGTGCCGGAGCATTCGTCGCGGTCTTGATCGCGGTGGCGGTGCCGGCCACCGGCGCTTGCACGTCGTTGCGCTGATTCCACGTCACGAGCCCGCCGAGGATGAGTGCGAGCACCGCCGCGGCGGCCACGCGCGTGACACGTGCAATGGCCGACGTGCGCGACGGCTGCTCCTTCGCGATGCGGCGCATGATCGTCATGCGCTGGCGCGCCCAGAACGTTTCGGGCTGCTCGTCGTGCTCGCACGCGGCGAGACCGCGCACTTTGCGCTCCACGCGCTCGTAGCGCGCGGCGCATTCATCGCAATCGCCGAGATGCATCATCACCGGCATCGATTCGCCGGGCTGCGTGTAATACGTCTCGAGCAGATCGGCTTCGCTGTAGTGCGCTTTGCTGACGTTCATGAATTCACCTCACCATTGACTCCATCGGCTTTCGCCGTGGAACGCGCGTTGCGCCATCCGCTCAACTCCTCGCGCACTTTGTGCATGGCGCGGAAGAGGTGAGCGCGGACGGTGCCGGCGCGGAGCCCGAGGTGATCGGCGATCTCCTCGAGCGCAAGATTCTCATAGTGCCGCAGCCGGAAGATGATCTTCTGCTGCGACGAAAGTTTTCGCTCCGCTTTCAAAATCGCCGCGCGGAGCTGCGACGACATCAACTCGCGCTCCGGATCGGGACGCTCGTCGACCGGTTCGAGGATCGGCTCGCCCGATTCCTCGTCGTCGCGGAAGGTAAACAAGCTGACGAATTTGCGGCGGCGCAGCGAGTCGCGCGAACGATTGATGGCGATGCGCGTGAGCCATGTCTCAAGCTCCGCGCGTCCTTCGAATCGGGCCAGGTTCGTGTACGCCTGCACGAACGTGTCCTGCGTGATCACGTCCGCTTCGCTTTCATCGCGCACGATGGCGAACGCCACGCGATAGATTTTTCGCTGGAAGCGATCGACCACCAGCGCGAATGCCGAGCCGTCACCGGTGAGCGTCCGCTCGATCAGCTCCTGATCGGTCGGCTGCGGGGTCGTATCGCTCGTGCGGAACTGAGCCACGTTGCTTCTCACGGAACTTGGACGGGCCATCAGAGAGTTCGTTTACATGGTACGCCGGCGAATAAAGCAGCGTGGATGCGCCGTTGCGAACAGTGGTTATGCCCGAGACACTCGCGACCGTCACCGCCTACCGCCGCCGCGATCACGCCGGTGTTGCCCAGGAAGTGCTTGACGGCGCGGGCATCGAAGCGATCGTCGAGGAAACCGATGTCGCGAAAGTGCGCGTCGACAATCTCGACGCGTTACGCGCGGGTGACGTGCTCAACCGCGTCGACGTGCCGCTCGATGAGATCGAAGAAGCGGACGAGGCGAAGCACAACGAAGTGTGTCCCTCATGCAACTCGCAAAACGTCGAGGCGTCGCGCAAGTGGCAGCTCTTCGGCGTGATTGCGATGGCGGTGATGGGCATCGCGATCGCGGTGAGCCGCACCGATGCGGCGTTCTTCATCCTCGCCGCGACGGCGATGTATGTCCTGACCGCGAATCGCTGGCGCTGCGTTGATTGCGCCGCGCGATGGGATTAGTTCGAAGTGGAGCGGCGAGCTCTTAGCTCGCCGTGCCTCGAGCTGGGGGCGGGGTGAGAGCCCCCCGCTCCACGGGTTACTCCTCGTTTTCCAGCCACACGTCGTGATACCGCACCGGCGGCGGCACGAGCGACGTCTTCACGCCGCGCACGCCCGGCTTGTGCAGCACGAACAGACGCTCGTGGAACATCGGCACGATCGGCGCCTCGCGCATCACCGTCTGATTCAGATTCGCGTAGATCGTCGCGCGATGCTCGACGTCGTTCGAACGCCGCGCCTCCATGATCTGCGCGTCGATCTCCGGACGATTGAAGAACAGACCACGAATCGACGTCGCGTCGCTGTGGAAGAAGATATAGAAGAAATTGTCGGAGTCGGGGAAGTCGGCGTACCAGTTCGCGCAGTAGATCAGACCGTGACCACGTTGCGCGCGCGGCTTGCTCGCTTCCGGTGCCGCGTGACGCGTGACATTCACGCGAATGCCGACCGCATCGAGATCCTCGATCATCATCGGCACGAGACCGGAGTTGTTGAACTCGTCCGTGTCCCACGTGCGGTACTCGATGCTGAAGCCCGATCCGTAACCCGCCTGACGCAGCAGCGCGCGTGCGCG
>JBQCJC010000530.1:0-2028 GCA_051953135.1 Thermoanaerobaculia bacterium
GCATCAGATCGGCGTCATCATGAGATCGGCGCATCTCGTCGCGCCCGCGCTGCCTGGCGCGATGAACTATGACCTGTCCGCGCTCGCGCTGCTGATGCGCGACTGGGCCGCGTATGAGCATCTCACGCGCCACACGCTCGCAACCTTTCTCGTCACCGAGAATCTCAACGACCTGCATCCGCTGCTCGTGAATCATCCGCGCGCCGCGCCGATCGAAGTGCCGCTGCCGACGACCGAGCAACTTCGCGAAGGCATTGCGCTGCTCTCGCGCGATCACGGCAGCGTGCTCGCGGAGTTCGCACCCGCGTACGAAACGCTCGCGCATCAACTCACCGGCACGACGCTCACGTCCGTCGAAAATTTACTGCGTGTGAAATCGCATGCGAAGGAAGTGCTGCATGCGAAGGATCTCGTGGCGATGCGCAAAGAGCTCGTCGAGAAAGACTCGGCGGGGCTCATCGAGTTCATCGAATCGAAGCGATCGCTCGATGATTTTCACGCGCAGGAAAAACTGAAGAACTGGCTGCGGCAGGACATCAAGCTGTGGCAGATGAACGACGTGCAGGCGCTGCCGATGGGCTACCTGCTCTGCGGTCCGGTCGGCACCGGCAAAACGTTTCTCGTCGAATGCCTGGCCGGCGATGCAGGCGTGCCGGTCGTGAAGCTGAAGAACTTTCGCGACAAGTGGGTCGGCAGCACGGAAGGAAATCTCGAGAAGATCTTTCGATTGCTGAAAGGACTCGGCCGCTGCTTCGTCTTCATCGATGAAGCCGATCAGGCGCTCGGCAAACGAGACGCGGGCACGGGCGATTCAGGATTGTCGGGCCGCATCTACGGCATGTTCGCGGAGCAGATGAGCAATCCCGCGAATCGCGGTCGCATCATCTGGATACTCGCGTCGAGCCGTCCCGATCTCATCGAGATCGATCTCAAGCGCCCCGGCCGCATCGACGTGAAGATTCCGATTTTTCCGACGACGACTCCAGCCGAAGGATTCGCGCTCATTCGCGTGCTCGCAAAACGGCGCGGCGTCGAGCTGAGCGACGCCGATTTCGCGAGCGTGGAGCAGCTCATTCCGCGGCATCTCACGCCCGGCGCCGCCGAGTCGCTCGCGGTGAAGCTCTATCGCAGCGTGCGCGCGGAAGGGCTGCCACCGATCGACGCGTTGCGCGACACGCTCGATGGCTACCAGGCTCCCGTGCCGGCCGATGTCATGAATTTTCAGATCGGACTTGCCGCACGTGAAGCAAGTGATGGGGATTTCGTTCCGGAAGCTTTCCGCCAGCTCCGCTGACTCCGTTCTAGAATGCGACCATGTCGCTTTTGATGCAGAACAAAGCCGCCGCTGTCGCGCCGAAGCTGGATGGAAAAGAAGTTCTGGTCGGTCCCGATCCTTCCGTCGCAAAAGTCAAAGGCGTGATGTTCGGAGGCCGAAAGCAATTTCTCATCGACACGGTCGGTGAGGCGGGCTTCAACGCGCTCATCGAAAAGCTGACGCCGCGCACACGCGGCTACGTGCGCACACCGCTCGCATCGAGCTGGTGCGAATTCGAATCGCTGATCGAGCTCGATCGCACGATTCACGAAGAACTGAAATCGAAATATCCGAACGTGCTCGCGCTGATCGGCGCGGCATCCGCGGAGCTCGGCATCGGCCGCATCTATCGATCGCTCGACACCGATTCGCTGATCGCGTTCTTCGAAAACATCTCGCAGTTTCACGACCAGTATCAGAAGTTCGGTCAGGTACGATTCGAGAAGACGCCGACCGGCGGCAAGATGATCTACAGCAATTACCCGTGCTACAGCCCGATCTTCTGCGCGAGCGCGCACGGGTACTTCATGGAGTCCGTGCTGCGCCACGGCGGCACCGATCCCACCGTGATCGAGACGAAGTGCCACTGCCACGGAGACAAGACCTGCACGTTCGAAATGACGTGGAGGTGAGTAGTTGGTAGTCGGTAGTCGGTATTCAGTAGTCGGTAGTCGGGAGAAACCGCTTCGCCAAAATCACGTGGCTGGGTGGTG
>JBQCJC010000531.1:0-13832 GCA_051953135.1 Thermoanaerobaculia bacterium
CGGCTGGCGTTACGATCGGCCTCGCGGTAATGGCAAAGTTTCTGCCGCTGATTTATCTCCCGTACTTTTTCGTGCGTCGCGACTGGCGCGCGTTCTGGGCAGCGGTGGCGACGATCGTTCCGCTCGCGATCGCAACGCAATTTCTTTTGGGCTGGCAGCTCAGCGGCACCGTGCGGCAACTCACCGCGGCGAACGGCAGCTTCATCATGTTCGATGAAAACCAGAGTCTCGCCGGGGCGGTCTTTCGTCTTGTGAAATGGACCGGCAATCACGTTGATGGCGGGTTCGCGAGCCGCATCGCGATTCTTCTCGGACTGGCGGCGCTCAGTGCACTCTTCTTTCGCATCCGCAACAGCAAGGGGTTACTCGATCTCGAATGGTGGATGCTCGCGACGGTGATGATTCTTCTTCCGCCGCACAATCAAAATTACTACGCCATCTTCCTGCTGCCGGCCTATCTGTTCCTCGGCATCCGTTATCACGCCGAAAAGCGCTGGCGATCCATTCGCGGCGCGGTGTTCGCCGTGTCATTCCTGCTGGTCGCGCTTCCGGTGCCGATGTCGATCGTCAGCCGGATCATCGGCGTGCAGGCCTGGCCGATTTACCTGAAGGCCGGCCTGCAGTTCGCCGGTGCCGCGATGCTCGTCGCACTTCTGACGATGGAACTCTTATCGCGATACGCATCGCGATCGATTACTTCTCGCCCTCCAATCTCGCCAGAGCCTGTTTCGCCTCTTCGAAATCAGGCTTGAGATCGAGCGCCATGCGGAAGTCGCGAATCGCTTCGTGCTTCTTTCCCTGCATCACATACGTCACGCCGCGGGCCGCGTAGCTCTGCGGATCCTTCGGATTGAGATCGATGACATGCGTCATGTCGATCGTTGCCGCGGCGAGATCGCGGGTCGCGATGTGCGCGCGGGCGAGATAGCCGTGACACTGCAGTGATTTCGGATCGAGTTCCACGCATCGATTCAGGGCATCGATCGCGGCCTTCGCATCATTCTTCTTTCCGGCTTCGAGCGCGACCTTCAGGAAATCCTCCGCCGTCTTCGGTTCCGGCGGATCGAGCTTCAGCAACTCCGCTTTCGCCGCCTCGTGCTTCTCGTTCAACGCCAGCGCCCTCTTCAGATCCGCACGCGCCGCGTCTTTGTTGCCCGCGGCAATCGACAACTTCGCGCGGCCGAGAAACGCATCGGGAGCGAGGACGTAGTTCGTGATTGCGTCCTTCGCCGCGACCTCGATCGCCTTGTCGTAATCCGCGCGCGCGGCATCGCTCTGATTCTGCGCCGCGCGAATGTCGCCGCGGCTTTCGAGCGCGAGCACGAGCTCGATCGTTTGCGTTTCCGGCGACGCACCCGCGATCACGCGATCGTATTCGGCGACCGCTTTCGCAATGTCGCCTTTCTCTTTGTACATAATCGCGCGGCCGTTGTACGCGCTGAACGATTTCGGATCGAGTTGAATCGCTTTGTCGTAGTCGGCGAGCGCGCGATCGTTGTTGTTACTGCTTGCGTACGCGTTTGCGCGGCCGAGGTACGCATCGGCGGTCGGTGTGGCCGCGATGGCCTTGTCATACGCCGCAATCGCCTCCGGCCATTTCTCTTCGCGCGCCTTCTCCTGCGCGACTTTCAGAAAATCGCCGCTAGATTTCGGATCGAGCGTCGACAGCGCTTCGATCGCCTTCGCATTCTTCGGATCGATTGCGACCAACGCTTTGAAATCCGCGGTCGCTTTGTCGCGCTGACCGGCTTTCATCAACAACGCGCCACGACGTTCGAGCGCGGTCGTGTTGCTCGAATTCATCTTCAGCAGCGCGTCGTAATCCGCGAGCGCCTTGTCGTTCTTGTTTTGCAGCTCGTAGACCAATGCGCGCGACTCGTACGCGTGGGACTGCGCGCCGAAACTGTTCTCGACCGCGAAGGTCAGATCGTTCTCCGCGAGCGCCCAGTTCCCGCGCTGCATGTGCACGAGCCCGCGGCCCAGATACGCGTTGCCGATGTAAAGCTCGCTGAAGCCGTCCTTCTCCGCCGCGTTGATCGCCGACTGATAGTCGGCAAACGCGCGATCCGCATGACCTTGCATGCGATGCAAGTCGCCGCGGCCGATGTACGCCATCATGCTGTTCGGTTCGAGCGCGAGTGCTTTGTCGTAATCGGCAAGCGCGGCGGTGAACTCTTCCTTCGCGCCGTACGCCCAGCCGCGATCCGCGTATCCGGATGCATCGTTCGGCGCGAGCTCGATCGCTTTCGTGAAATCGGCGATCGCGCCGTTCCAGTCGTTGAGCTGCTCGCGCAGTTGCCCGCGCCGCGACCACGCGCGCACGACCGACGGATGCCGCGTCACGCACTCGTTCGCCTGCTTCACCGCGGCATCGAGATTCGAATCCCCGCGAAGCGCGGCGAGCGAGACCTCGTAGTCGACGCCGGCGACGCACTGCTCCGGAACCGAGTTCGGATCATCCGTCTTCGGCTGAGCCGTCAGGGAAATCGAAAGGAAGAAAAGAACAGCCAGGGCAGCCGTGCGACGATCGATCATGGACCTCTCCTGAACTGATCGCGCAGAGGCGAGGGAGTTTCCCTCATCGTATGGCTGAGCACGGATCGTGCAAGGCGCCTATTTTGCTCTAGTACACGAGAACGAATGTCGAACGAAGCGTCCGCAGCCATCATCGACGAGCAGACCAAAGCGGATCTCGAAAAGATCGAGGTTCGCCTGCTCACCGAGGGGATCTTTCAGCACTACGGATTCGATTTTCGCGACTACTCACTCCCGTCGTTGCGTCGAAGAATCTGGAAGCGCGTCTACGCGGAAGGGCTGACCACGATCTCCGGACTGCTCGAGCGCGTGTTGCACGAGCCGCAATCGATGGAGCGCCTGCTCCTCGATCTCTCGATCAACACCACCGCGATGTTTCGCGACCCGACGTTCTATCTGTCGTTCCGGCAAAAGATCGTTCCGCTCCTCCGCACCTACCCATTCGTGCGGATCTGGCATGCCGGATGTTCGACCGGCGAAGAGGTCTACTCGATGGCCATTCTTCTTCAGGAAGAAGGTCTCTACGACCGCTGTCGCATCTACGCGACGGACATCAATGAAGCGGTGCTGCAGAAAGCGAAGAGCGGAATCTTTCCGCTCTCGACGATGCAGGAAAATACATCGAACTACATCACCGCCGGCGGCACCGGAACGTTCTCCGATTACTACACCGCGCGCTACGACTACGCGATCTTCCGGCCGTCGCTGCGCGAGAACGTCGTCTTCGCGCAACACAATCTCGTCACCGACGCGTCTTTCAATCACTTCAACGTGATCTTCTGCAGGAACGTGCTGATCTATTTCAACAACGCTTTGCAGAATCGCGTACAGGAGCTTTTCCTCCAATCAATGGAGATGTTCGGCATCCTCGGCCTCGGCACAAAGGAATCGGTGCGCTACACCACCGTGACCGACAACTATGAGGAAGTCGACGCGGAAGAGAAGTTGTACAGGAGGGTGAGGTGATGGTTGGTGGTTGTCGGTTGGCAGTTGTTGGGAGCACCGTCGCGACGCCGTGGTCGTCGCGCGCGATTCCCACTTGCCGTCAGCCGGCGCGGATTCAACTTGCCTCGTCCCACCGACAACCAACAACCAACAACCGACAACTGCCTCCCGGGATCCGTTCCTGGCAAGATGGCCGCGTTCTCTCCGAGGCGACGCATCAGTACAGGATCGTCGTCGTCGGTTGCTCCATGGGTGGGATGCGGGCGCTCGAAATCATCCTCGGCGTTTTGCCGAAAGACTCCGGGTTGCCGATCGTCGTCGTGCAGCATCGCTATCGCACCTCGAACGACAGCCTGCCCGCGTTCTTTCGCAGACATTCGAAACTCGCGGTTGTCGACGCGCTCGACAAACAGTGGATTCAGCCGGGACACGTTTACTTCGCGCCGGCGGACTACCACCTGCTCGTCGATCCGGAAGGGGAGTTGAGTTTGTCCGTGGATGAGCGCGTCGAGTACGCGCGGCCATCGGTTGATGTGTTGTTCGATTCCGCCGCGGATGCCTTTCCGAACGGCGTGATCGGAGTCGTGCTCACCGGCGCGAACGCGGATGGTGCGCACGGTGCAAAACGAATCAAAGAGCGCGGGGGCTTCGTCCTCGTGCAGGACCCGGAGACCGCGGAGTCACCGGAGATGCCGCGTGCGGCGATTGCCGCGACGCGCGTGGATCGAATTTTGCCTCTCGATCGGATCGGACCATTTCTGATCGAGCTGTGTCGAAACAGCAGATGAGCGAGGATCGCGTCAACATCCTGCTGGTCGACGACCAGCGCAATAACCTGCTCGCGTTGGAGTCGATCCTCGCCGAGACGGGAGAGAATCTCGTCACCGCCGATTCCGGCACCGCGGCGCTGCGTCAACTCCTGCATCAGGACTTCGCGGTCGTGCTGCTCGATGTGCAGATGCCGGATCTCGATGGCTTCGAGACCGCGAGTCTCATTCGCCAGCGCGAGCGTTCGCGCGATACGCCGATCATTTTTCTCACGGCACTGAGCCGCAGCGAGACGAACGTGTTTCGCGGCTACGAGCTTGGCGCGGTCGACTACATCTTCAAGCCGTTTCATCCCGAGATCCTGCGCTCGAAGGTCAACGTGTTCGTCGAGTTGTTCCGGCGCCGCGAAGCATTCAAGCGACAGGCACACGAGCTCGCGCGACTCATTCGCCAGAACGAGCTGATTCTCAACGCCGCGGCGGAAGGCGTGTTCGGCGTAAATCTCGAGGGGAAGACGACGTTCGTGAATCCAGCGGCGGCGCGCATGATCGGACGAAGGGCCGAAGACATCAGCGGGACGGATATTCATTCGCTCGTGCATCCCGTGTTTCCCGGCGTGCTCACGTGCAACGTGTCGCGCTGCAAACTCTACGCGGTGGTTCACGGCGAGCCGGCGTACGACGAGATCGAAGACACGTTCTACCGGCAGGACGGGACGAGTTTCCCCGTGGAGTTCTGTGCCTCGCCGATGCGCGACGAAAACGCGGAGCTCCTCGGATCGGTCATCACGTTCCGCGACGTCACCGAGAAACGCGCGGCCGCGCTCGCGGTGGAAGCGGAGCGTCGCTACAAAGAAGCGGTCGAACAGAATCGTGCGAAAGACAACTTTCTCGCGACGCTCTCGCACGAGCTGCGCACGCCGATGACCTCGATTCTCGGCTGGGTGCAATTCCTCCGCACCGGTCACTTCGATCAACAGGAATTAGATGAGGCGCTGCGCACGATCGAGTCGAGCGCGCGGCTGCAGGCGCGTCTCATCGACGACATGCTCGATGTTTCGCGCATGATCCTCGGCAAGTTCCAGGTCGATCTGAAACCGACGCGCATCAGCGATGTCGTCGAAGCCGCGCTCACGACGGCGCGTCCGTTCGCAAGCGACAACGATGTGCGACTGACGTGGGAGATCGGCGATCGCAACTCGGTCGTGGAAGCGGATGCGAGCCGCATGCAGCAGGTGATCGGCAATCTGCTATCGAACGCGATCAAGTTCACCCCGCCCGGCAAGCACGTCGATCTGCGCGTGGACCGTCTGGAAAGCATGCTTCGCATTCGCGTGACGGACGAAGGCGAAGGCATCGATCCGTCGTTCCTGCCGTACGTCTTCGATCGGCTGCGACAAGCCGAAGGCTCGAACAAACGCAGCGGCCTCGGGCTCGGTCTCGCAATCGCGCGACACATCATCGAGCTCCATCACGGCGAAATCAACGCGGAGAGCAAAGGCCTCGGCCACGGCGCCAGTTTCATCGTCACGCTGCCGGTCGCCGAGCATCCGACACACAGCGACGCGAACGCACTTCACGCCCAGGCGTGAGTGGCGAATCGAACAACCTTCAGCGCGTGGCGTGGACGATGCCGCGCGACGGCACGCTCTGGCTTCGGTTGTAATTCATGCTCCAACGCACAATGAGATGGTTCGCAAGTTCGCGCACGTCGTCGAGAGTGCGATGTCTTCGCGCGTGCGAAGAGCTCGTCGATGTCGACGAGTGCGACGAACGGGCGCAGCATCTCGCACGCCGCGCTCGACACGCTCGATGTGTCGTCGAGCAGCATCGGCGCGATGTCGTCGACGACGCGAGCACCGCCGAGCCGCACGATCGATTTCACGGCAGCACGGCGAATGACTGTGCGCTTGTGCGTGAGGAACGGCCGTTCGCATCGCCGGTCATGCCGAGCGAATCGATCGCGACGACGTTCTCATCGGCGGCTGCTTCGCGATAGCGAGCGGCAAAATCGATTTGCGCACCGCGCAAGTGAAAGCGCGCGAGATCGCGAATGCCTGCATTCGAGCAGCGCGCGATCGTCGAGGAGATGCAGCAGCGCTTCGCGACGCACGCGGGCCGCGCTATCGCTCATCGCGTTCATGAACGTGGCGCGATCGCTCGTCCGTTTCAAAGCCATGATGCGAATCACCGGATCCGAATTCACGAGACCGTCGCGGATCGCGTCCGTTGCGTTTGCTTTGCGCACGAGAAGGTCGAACACAATCCTGCGATTGCGAGGCGAGCCGGTACGTAACATTGCGATCAGCAGTTCCTCCACGGGCGATGTATTCGTTTCCCCCAAGCGGATACATTCGCGAAGCCGCGGTGAGGAAACTCGCAAAATTGGCTCACCCGCGCGCGTACCGTCGCGATCAACTCATCGACCATCCGCAACGCCTTCTCGTCGAGCAGCACCCAGCCGTAGTTACTCTCGAGGGTGGATTGAAATGCGGCCGCGAGTCTCGTCACGATTCCGATCATTACACGAGCTACACTGCGGCGCATGTCTTTGGAAGCGGCAATCGAAGAAGCACGCGCCGGCCTCAGTGAAGGCGGCATTCCCATCGGCTCGGTGCTCGTCCATCGCGGAAAGATTCTCGGGCGCGGCCATAATCGCCGCGTACAGAAGGGGAGCGTCACCTTACACGGCGAAATGGACGCGTTGGAAAACGCGGGACGCCTGCCGGCCAGCGTTTATCAGGAATGCGTGCTGTACACGACGTTGTCTCCCTGTGCGATGTGCAGTGGCGCGATTCTGCTCTATGGAATCCCGCACGTGATTGTGGGCGAGAATCAAACGTTCATGGGCGAAGAAGAATTATTGCGCTCGCGCGGCGTGCGGGTCGATGTGATGCAGGACGCACAATGCACGGAATTGATGCGTCGATTCATTGAAGAAGATCCCACATTGTGGAATGAGGACATTGGAGTCTGATGCTGCGAATTGCCACGGTTGATGATGCTGCTGCACTGGCGTTGTTAGGCGAGCGCACGTTTCGCGATGCGTTCTCGACACAGAACACGCCCGAGGATATGGACACGTACATTGAGCGGACGTATCGAGAGGAATATCAGCGTCGCGAATTACTCGATCCGCTCATTACGACATTTGTCATCGAGAATGACGGTGAGCTGATCGCCTTCGCTCAGTGCAAACGCGGCGAAGACGAGATCGAACTGGTGCGCATTTATGTCGATCGCCGGTTTCATGGCGGCGGCATTGCGCAGCAATTAATGAATGCCGTGGAGGAATTTACGCGCGATGCGCGTGTGAGTCGCTTATGGCTTGGCGTATGGGAGCACAATCCGCGCGCGATCAAGTTTTATGAGAAGTGCGGATTTCGCGTCACCGGCTCGCATCCGTTCGTGCTCGGGAGTGATGTGCAGACCGATCTGATCATGGAGAAGAGCGTTTGAGATGCTCCGCACAAATCGCCATTCCCATAACCGCGCGATTCGGGCAATTCGCCCATGAACAAGGCTGATCCGACGGTTTGTACAGAAACTCGCGTTCGAGCATTGAACTGTCGAACGACTGCCAATTCTCGCGCGACGGAAGTTTCGTCACGAACTGCGCCTGCAGGCGATCGAAATCGTCGATGCGCCAGAGCTGATTGCACGCGTTGCATTGGAACAGGCGCTGGAATGCGCCGGTGTCGATTTCCTGTAATCGACGCAGAAAATCGAACGGCCGCTGCTCGTAGTCGAAGATTGGCGGCAACGCCGAACAATCACAGTTCATCAGTGCTGACGATTGTAATTGGTGACACAATGGCAACGTGGGCTGGGCTGCCGGACACATCGAAAAACTGAAACGCGGCGAGACGGTGAAATTCCGCCCGCGTGGCAATTCGATGACGCCACGCATCAAGTCTGGAGAGCTCTGTCACGTCGAGCCGATTGAATCCGTCGCAACCATTTCCGTCGGCGACATTGTCCTGTGTCGTGTTCGCGGCGCGGAGTACCTGCATTTCGTGAAAGCGATCCAGGGCGAACGCTTTCAGATCGGCAACAACCGCGGCGGCATCAACGGCTGGATCGGCGCGAATGGGATCTTCGGGAAACTCGTCGCGGTTGAGCCGTAATCACGGACACTGCACCACTGTGCGTTGCAGAATCGCTTCGGCCGGTGCGATGTAAACCGCGCGATCCTGTGGCGGCACGGCTTGCACCGCTGCAATCCAACGTTCGTCGAACTGACTCGCGTGTCGCGCCATGTCCTCCGACACCGCTTCCCATGCAGGTGCGCCGAACGAACCAAGAAATTGCGTAGCATCGAATCGGTCGACGTCAGCGCTCGCGGGCTTGAAGCCAATCGCAAACGGATCCGCCGAAAACGTCACGACTGTTTCGAGCAGATAGACGTCCGGGACATACGACAGCGAGTTCACCGCATTGAGCACGATCTGCGCGATCGCGCGATGATCGGGATGACAGGTCGTGCCGTGACGCGGGTCGAACGTAAGAATCAACTGTGGCCGCAGCGCTTCAATGAAACCTGCGACGGTATCGACGATCATCACAGGCCACAATGGCGCGCTAATTCCGCCGCCATCCGGTAACGTCAGCAAAATCGAATTCGCGTGAAACAACTGTGACGCGGCGCCCGCTTCACTCGCGCGCACAGTAGCGATATCGGGATCGCAGCCTTGTGGCAGGAGACAACCTCCCGAGTCGCCGCGCGTGACGATCACGAACGTGCATTGCGCGCCTTCCTCACGACACCACTTCGCCAGCAACGGCGCGGCTACCGCCTCATCGTCCGGATGCGCTGCGATCCACATCACCGATCGCGGTGCAACGGTCGCGCTCGGATGCTGCACGGCACGCATCTTCGCGGCCGCGGAAACGGAGAAGAGGAGAGCGATTGCGATCAGAGTCCCGCGCACACGATACATACGCGCGTGCGACGCGAAGCGTTGGCTTACTGACGGCGAATCAGTAAATACACCGCATACGCCGTCGGAATCGACGCGACCGCGGCGAAAACGACACAGAAGAGAATGGCGTCGCCGAACGCGGCCATACCGGCCGATGCTTGTGCGTCCGCGGGAGTGAATGCCTGATTCACGAGCACGGCCGCGATCGCGAGCGTTGCGGCGGTAATGTAGCCGCCGGCGATGAGGAGCACGCGGGATTTGGGTGCCATGACGACAAAATAGAGCAGGTGTTCTACAGACGGTACAGTGGCGTGCGAATCACCAACAATTGTGACCACGCGTTTAGCGCGATCCATTTCGATTCCGAAATTCTCGCAAATGATTGAATTCACAATGATCCAGGGGCATTTGTAGACACGGAAATGTTCATTTCCGTACAACAGTGCAGATAGCAGGACGCAAAAAATTCTTGCTGTTACACAGCTCGATCCGTTAAGTTCGTGCGGTCAGGTCCTGGGTCCAAACCAAAAATTCAGCAGTTGTTCGGAGATAACGTGAGCACGACTCCCTTCCCGGTGCGGGTGTGGAGGGGGAGCGTTGCGGCGAGAGCTTTCTTTGCCGCGACGGTGGTCCTCAATTCGTTCGCCGTATACGCGGCGGATGCTCTGTTCCCTCAGCCGTTGCATCTCACGCGCAGGATTGAAGATCCGGTGTCGCAGCAGACGTCGACGGTGCAGGAGTACTGTGCAGGAAATCGCGTCATTACCGTGAGTGGCGATCGCGTCGTCATTGCGGATTACGCGAAACAGGAGCTTACCGAGATCGATCGCGCTGCCGGTACGTACAGTGTGACGAGCTTCGCCGATCTCGCGAAAGCAACGCCGCTCGATCCAATGCGCAGCGTCACCGCTGCCGCGGATGCGAAATCTGCAACGCAGGAACCACGCTGGAAATCGACGCCATTGGGCGTGAAATCTTCCGCCGCGGGACGCTCTGTAGACGCGTATGAAATTCGTTTCGATCGCGCTAGTGGTGACACTGTGAAAATCGAAATCGGCGTCGATCGCAATGTGCGTCTTTCGCGTGAAGCTGCCGCGGTTTTACTCGGCGCGTCGTTCCCCAATCCGCATCACGACGAGCACGACGCGATTCTCGATGCAGCACGTTCTGCGCCTGTCAAAACCGGCAATCGTCTCGTCACGACCAATGCGGCCGGCACTGCCGATTATGGTTTGCCCGTGGAGCAGGTCACGTCATTCGAGGCGGGCGCGGAGCGTCTTGTGTTGAAGAACTCCATTGTCGACGTGCGCAATGAATTGCCGCCGGCCGATTTGCTGATCATTCCGCCCGGCGCACCGCGCGTGGAGTCTCATGCAGTACGTCTTGCACGTGAACTGCGTGAGCTCGATGAGCTTCCCTCACAGAAAAAATCCCATTGAAGTTTCGTCTTCGATAGAAGGCGTGTCTAAGAATCATTAATCATTAACCGTTCTCGATTCGGTGAACGCCATGTTCCAATTTCGCGTCTTCCTTTCGGACCGCTAACCTGCTCTAATGCCACACGGCATTCCGCATGGTCCGCGGGGCCTTCCATCATTTGTTATAGAGATCGAGAGAGCGATCTTTCCGAGGGAAGGCACGTCCTTAAAACGAGAGAGAGAGGTTCTCCGTGTCTTTACCCGTTCTGTGGCGAGCGGTGGGTGGGAGCATTGTCTTCAATGTAGTTCTGCGAGGCGAGGTGTAACGCTTGCGCAGATTCCTGACCATTCTCTTGCTTGTTTCACTATGGGGCGGGACGGCAGCAGCGGGCGAAATCGCACGCGGCGACCTCTCCATCGTCGGCCTCGGGCTCGAAGTCGATCGCAATCCTGTCGTCACGGCGATCGATATCCCCGCGTCCGTACAGACGATCTTCGGCGGGAAGTCCAATGACGAGGCGACGCCCGCGCCGGGATTGTCCGCGTTAGGCGATCTCACCGGTCCCGGCATCGATACGCCGATTACGCTGGTCACGAAACCGGGATATCGGTTTCAATTACCCGCGCTCCACGAAAAGGGCGAATACACAATGCAGAACATCCGCCTCGTCAATGAGGCCGGTGAGTTTCTGCAACAGGCAGTCCCCTCGTTTGCACCGATTCAGGTTTCGGACGTCTTACAGACTTCCGTTCGCGTGCGGCAACTCACGGCTGCTGAATTACGTGAGCGCGGCATCAATGTCGATTCGCGCAATTACGAGGTTTACGAATACACCTTTGTCTTCGGCGTCGATCAATCGACCGTCGAAGTGCCGTATGCGGTGATCGTCGACACGCGCACGCACGTGCTGCAACCGATCTTCGCCGATCCCTACAAACTCCCGCCGCTCGCATACGAAAAGCCGCCGCGATTCACACCGCCGCAAACGCAGGTATTCGATCTCGGCCAGGCCGGTCCAATGCCGCCGAGCGACGATCCGCTCGACAAGACCCCGCCCGCGCCGCCGTCGATCCCTGCTGCACTGGTAGTACCGAATGGATTCGGCGTCTTGCACCAGTTTTTCGCGGTGATTCTGCACGTCGATAACGCGGCGCCGGAAGGATCCGAGATTCGCCTCGATTCAGTGACGGCCACCATTGCCGCACCGTCGCAGTTACGAGTCTCGAAGGTCATGCCCGCGGTTGCGATCGGACAACCAGTTCCGATCAAAGACGAAACCACGGGCGCAACGTTCCTCGTCGCTGGTGGCAAAGGCTCGGCCGAGTGGACGCTCGAAGCGCTTAAGACCGGTACGCATACCGTCAATATCGAAGTCAACGCCACCTACCACAAGCCCGGACAGGACGATTTCCCGCTGCGCGGCCGCGTCTCGACCTCGATCGTCGTCAGTGACCCGCGTTTTCACATTAATTTCTCGCATCCCGAAACCGTCCGCAAAGACGAGCCTTACACCGCGTACGCGTTCATTACGAACCTCAGTGCGCAGCGACAACACGTCCAGCTCGATACCACCGCCATCCCGAAATGCTCCTCGGGCGGCGTCTTCGAAAATATCTGCCGCACGACCGGCGAGGGGATTTACGAGCTCGATATCGATGCCGGTGAAATGGCCACCGTGCCGTATGCACTGACCTCGCGGATCAACGGCAAAGTCTTTGCGGCCGCGGGTTCAGCGAACGACGAATCGATTGGCGTCTCCGTGCAATTGACGATGGGCGTTAGTGCGACCGGCATTCCTCTGTCGCCGGCAACGCTCGTCATGCCGTATTACACGCGTTTCCTTCCGGCCGGACTTGTCGACGCACAAATGCGGCTCCTCGGACTCGGCTACAGTCTCTCTACCGCGCCGCTCAACAAATACACGGCCAAACTGCCGCGCGTCATCAAGACCGACGTCTTTACGCGCGCCCAGCAGATTGCGCGCGCCGGACAGCGCATTTTCATCACCAATCCGGCGGACAACAAAGACGCGATTCCGCACCTCGCGCTCGATTTACTTTCGAATCCAGAGCGTGTCGATCAACTCGCGATTACGCCCGAGCTCGACGAGTGGGACGAATTACGTCGTACTGAAGAAGCGGGGCACATCGCAGGGGCTGCAGTTGCGCGCGAGCTCGAACGCGGCTTCGCGACACCGCGCGAATTCGTCGACAACTTTGCCGCCACAACCTCGCATCGTTCGCCATTTCTTCTCGCGTACGCGCATGGCGCCGCGGTCAATGGTCATCCGCGGCCTTATGGGCTATCGATTGCGGGCGTCAGCAGCGAAACATTGATGGATGTCCACGCGGAAGCGGGACTCAATTGGACGCGCACGCTCAAGTACGGCGAACTGACGCGCTTCAATATCGGCGCTGACGCAGGCGAGCTCGCCATTGTGGGCCGCTGGAAAGAGAATTATCGCGTCGTCGTATTGCCGCAAAGCTCCTCGTTTACATTGCATCTGCTTTATCCCGACACGCAGGACGGCGCCATGCTCCGCGCCGATATCGACATTACCGGCGCCTCCGTCGGTTCACGCGTAGTCGTCGAATTAACACGCGGTGCGCGCACGCTCAACGTGCAATACGCCAACGGCGCCGCGACGATTACCCCCGTCGCACAGACGCCATTGACCGTCAGTGCCGCGGCGCAGGATCTTTATCTCGACAGCACCGGCCACGTTGTGGCGATGCTGTTCAACCGCCCCGTGACGCTTCCGGCCGGTGCCGCGCTTCGCGATCGCATCGCACTGACGATCAACGTTCCGAAGGCGAATTACAGCGTTACGCGCCGCAATACCGCCGGCGCCGAATTGCAAATCCCCGGCGCGGTCATCCAGGCCGACGGCCGCATCGTGACGCTGACGTTCGATAAGACGTTGTCGCGTAATGCGGATTACGAGATCGCGATCGATGCCATCAATGACTTACTGAGCGGCGGTACGTTCAATCAGAGCGGTATCGTTCCGCGCATTGACAACGATCGTCCCGGCGCGATCCTTACCGGTCGCGTTTTGCGCGCGGACAACACACCCGTCCCCGGCGTGCTCGTGCAATTGAGCATGAAGGACGTGCCGGTCATGACCGCCGACGGCGCGATCGCGTCTCGCGACGTGATCCAGTACGACATTGACGGCAGCGACGGTCGTGTTTGGTATGAGTTTTTTTCGCGCGACCCCGACTATTGCATAATATGGCTCCAT
>JBQCJC010000532.1:0-3183 GCA_051953135.1 Thermoanaerobaculia bacterium
AAAAACCGGGGGCCTCCCCACACCCCCCACAAACTGGTTTGTTCAAAATATTTAAAACGGGCTGGGGGGCGGGGGGGGCTACACCCCCCCCAAAAAATTTGTTTTGGGGGGGCGTCCCCCCCCCCCGCACCACGTTCAGAATCCTGGAGGCGGCACGCGTCGCTTGGTCGCTTGCTCGAACGCGTACGCGAGTCGCAACAGCGTCGGCTCGCTGCACGCCATGCCGGTGAAGCTGACGCCATACGGCGATGGCTTCGCTTTGAAATCGTCGGGGAACGCAGTGGTCGGTGCGTTCGGGATCATCCCAAACGGAACGATTACCGTTGGATATCCCGGACGCGCGGCGATTGATGCGCCGAACGAACCGCCGAACAGCAACGCATCGAGGTTGTGCTGCTTCATCACCGCATCGATGCCCGTCGTGCCGGCGAGCTCGATGTCGCGCGCGCGATCGGATTCGTAGCGCGACTTGAATACTTCGAGATCCATCGCGTCGCTGATGTCGAGCAGCGACTGACCGTACTTGATTGCACCCATCTTCTGATGACTGCGATTCCACGCGCGCAACGCGCTGAGCGATTTCACCGGCGCTTTGTCGCCCAGCGAATTCAGCCACGCGTTGAAGTCGCGCTCCATGCCGTAGGCGAGGACGATCGAGCACTCGCGCTCTTTCACATCGTCCATGTCGGTGCAGACGCCCCACTTCAGATAGTTCTTCTTCGGATCCTTCGTGACGATCGATGGGATGTCGACGGGATCGACGATCACCGCGCCCTGCGCCTTCAACACGTCGATCGCCTCGGACATCACTTTGAGCTGATCGGCATTGAGTCCGCCGATCGGCTTCTCTTCGCCGACGAGCTCCAGCTTGTCGTAGTAGAACGCGCGCGGAATGCCGATGCGCGCGCCTTTCAAACCATCTCGTTTCAGAAACTGCGTGTAATCGCGATTCGACGGAGGCGTGCACTTCGACGTCGCGGGATCATTCGGATCGGGCGACGCACCTTCGAGCGCGCCTAACAGAATCGCGGCATCGGTGACGGTCTTCGCCATCGGGCCTGGCGTGTCCTGATCTGCAACGATCGGAATGACGCCGTAGCGCGACACGCGGCCGACAGTCGGCTTCACTGCCGCGAGCATGTTCTGATTCGACGGACTGAGAATCGAGCCCGAGGTTTCAGTGCCGACGTTTGCGGCCCATAAGTTTGCGGCGGTTCCGGCGCCCGAGGAGGAGCCGCCGGTGTTGAGGACGGGACGACCGTCGCCCGTCGATTCGCGAGGATCGCGTCGCGGATCGTATGGGTTGAATCCGTAGCCGTTCAGACCGTTGTAATTGTTCGGCATCGACGGATCGCCGGCCACCCAGTTCGCGAGCTCCGTGAGCTGCGTCTTCGCCAGGATGATCGCGCCCGCGTCGCGAAGATTCTTCGTGATCGTCGCCTCGTACGGCGGCACGAGCTCGGCAAACGCAAGTGCGCCGCCGGTCGTCGGCATGTTCGTCGTGTGCACGTTGTCCTTCAGCGCGATCGGAATCCCATGCAGCGGTCCGCGCACTTTGCCGGCTTTGCGTTCGCGATCGAGTGCGTCCGCTTCTTCGAGTGCCTTCGGATTCACCGTGATGACCGAGTGCAGTTTCGCGTCGTACGTGGCGATGCGAATGAGGTACTGCGTGACGAGCTCGTGCGACGTCACGCGTCCCGAGCGCAGTGCTTCCTGCATCTCGGGAATCGTGGCCTCAACCACTGAAAATGGTTTCGCAGCAGCGGCGAAACTCGGTGCGGAGCAGAGGAGCAGGGCCGCGATCGAAAGGATTCGCTTCATGCGCGGGGATTCTAGTGCTTCAATAGCAGCATGCCCCAGAACGATCTCCTCGAGCGTCTCGCCGCAAATCTTCGCCTTCTCCGCAGCCGCCGTGGTCTCTCGCGCGAGCAACTCGCCGCGACCGCGGAAGTCGATCCGCAGATGATCAAGCGCATCGAGAACGCGCGCGCGAACCCCGCGCTCGTCGTGTTGTCGCGACTGGCGTCGGCGCTGATGATCTCGGTGTCGCTCATGGTCGGCGATATCAGCGCGGAGCCGTCGCGTCTCGACACGACCGAATCGTCGTCGGTCCTCGAGAGCAACACGGTGGGCGAGACGATCGCCACGCTGCGCAGACAGAAGCATCTCTCGCGACGCGCCGTCGCGAAGATGGCCGATCTGCGCTCGGTGACGCTCAGTCGCTATGAATCGGCGACCGCCGATGCGCGTTTGCTTTCGCTCGATCCGCTCGCGCGTGCCTTAGGTCTCGCACCGCTCGATCTCATTCGCGCGGTCGAGATCCGCCAGCGCGAGATCGATCGCTCGCGCCAGGGATGGTCGACACCAGCCGCGGGCGTGCAGTGCCGCATCGTCTCGTGCGGTGAAGCATCGCAGCTTTGGGAGTGGCGCATCGCACCGGGCGTGACGTTCAGCGACGCGCCGGGCATCACCGCGCCGGAAGAAATCGCGACCGCGATTCGCGGCGATGTGCGCATCGAGCTCGCCGGTGAAACGCATCGTCTTCGCCGCGGCGGAAGTCTTGCGATCGCAGCCGGAACGCCGGTGACGATCTCGAATGCGGGAGCATCGACCGCGCGCCTGTTGCGATTTCGGGTTACCAAATAACACATTCGCTCTTTGGTGACCTGATCGTAAGCGACTGACACTGCACGACTTATGACCCGCTCTGGCACTGCGGGCGGGTCAATCTCCTTCGCGCGTGGTCAGCCGCTGATCCGTCTCTCCGGATCTCCATCCTTTCGTTTCAATGCTTTGCGAGCGATGCCGTGTCCTGGCATCCGTTGCAACTCCTTCGGGTGCAACGGCAGCAACACGAAAGGATCGGAACATGAAGAAAGCAATCGTGATGATGTGCGCTCTCGCGATCTCGTCGATCGCATATGCGGGTGGACCGTCAAAGGATCTGAACCCGGGACGTCTGCATCCGGCGACGACGAACGCGAACGTCGACTTTCACGCCGGCGGCGCGGGTGGCGCGGGCAATCTCGTCGATCACGGCGGCGAGGTGATGACGAACGCGAAGGTCGTGTACATCTTCTGGGGCTGGGCGTCGAACACGACAGATCCTTACGTGGGCGAGGTGATCTCGTTTCGTGATGATCCGAACGGCATGATCAAACACGTCGGCATGCTCGCGCAGTA
>JBQCJC010000533.1:0-24356 GCA_051953135.1 Thermoanaerobaculia bacterium
GACGAGAGCGTGTGGCCCTGGGCGAAGTACTACATTCCGCATCGTCAGGTGCGTCCGCATGAGCAGGTGAATGTGCTCGCCGACGATGGCGCGGCGAACGGGGTATACATCTCGATGAATGAATCGCACGTACCGAGCGAAAAGAAATTCGCGTGGAACCGCGATCGCACATGGAATCTCGTCACGCAGCGCGCGTTCGAGACGTACGTGAGCTCGACGATGGAGATCGCGATGTTCGATCACGGCTGGTGGCCGCAGGAAGGCGCCTGGCCGGATTTCTATCGCTGGTCTTCGCGCCGCGCCGCGGTGCAGTTCGCGCCGATGTCCGGTCCCGCGGAACTGCGATTGAAATTCGAAGTGCCGCTCGACGTGATTCGTCATCCCGTCACCGTAAAGTTTTGGCTCAACGGCAAACCGCTGCCCGATCATGACGCGACGCAGATGAAGAATGAAGTTCGCTTCGTCGTCGCGAATCCGAATCAAAGGAAAGCCAACGTTCTGAAGCTCGAAGTGAGCGACACGATCATCCCGGTGCGACTGGGCACGGGCCACGACTGGCGGCAGCTTGGACTCATGCTCGAGAAATGGTCGTGGCAGCCGGTCTCGTCATCCGATGCGCGCGCGGCAGCGTTGAAGCAGGCGGGCTGACGCATGCGCGCATGGCTGCAGTCTCTGCACACCAGTCCTGAGCCGTACACCGCGTTGCAGAAGCGCATTTTCTGGATTCTGTTCTTCGTCGTGACCGTGTCGCGCTTTCTCGCGCTCGCGAAATCGGCGTGGGACTGGGACGAGGCGTTGTTCATGTCCGCGCTGCGCGACTACGACGTCGCCCTGCATCATCCGCATCCACCCGGCTTTCCGCTGTTCATCTTCTTCGCGAAAGGCGTGCACTTCTTCATCGCGTCGGAGTTTCGATCGCTGCAGTCGATCGTGATGCTCGGCGCGATCGCGCTCTTTCCGTTGATGATGTTTCTCGGCCGCGAGCTGCGCATGCCGTTCGCGACGTCGGCGATCGCGGCATCGCTGCTCGTGTTTTCGCCGAACGTGTGGGTCTTCGGCGGCAGCGCGTTCAGCGATGTGCCGTCGCTCGCGTTGTCGCTGCTCGCGTGTGCGCTGCTGCTGCGCGGATGCCGCAGCACATCGTCGTATCTCCTCGGCGCATTGATTCTCGGCATCGCCGTCGGATTTCGTCCGCAGAATCTGATGGTCGGCTGCGCGCCGTCGTTGCTCGCGAGCTGGTATCGCACGCGCGCGACGCGCTCGATCGTGCCGCTGCTGCTCGCGATCGTGATCGGCGGCGGGATCGTCGTCGCATCGTTTGCCGGTGCGGCGAAAGCGACGGGATCGTGGGAACGCTACCGCTTTGCGGTGAAAGCGCATCAGCAATACATCACGCAGATCGACTCGTACCAGTCGCCGCGACGTCCGCCGTTGTGGCAGGTGCTCGATGATTTCTTCGTCCGGCCGTATCGCATGGCGCGGCTCAACATCGCGATGAGCGTGCTCTGCGCGATCGCGTTGCTCGCGACGCTGCTCGGACGTCGTTCGCGGTTGTGGATGACGTTCGCGATCTTCGGTCCGTTTTCGATCTTCGGCTGGCTGATGCTCGACTTCAATTCCGTGTCGCGTTTTGCGATCGCGTGGATGCCGATGATTGCGATTGCCGCGGCGGAAGGTTTGTCGGTGCTCGGTGCGCTGCTGCGCACTCCGCGTCGCGCGTTGATCGTGGAGATCATCGGCGCACTGTTTCTCGCCGGCACTATGATCTCGTGGACGCAGCCGGCGTTGCGCACGATTCGCAGACACAAGTCTCCGCCGATCCAGGCGATCGACTGGATTCACGAGCATCTTCCGCGCACCACCACGATCTTCGTGCACGGCAGCATGGCGCCGCACGCCGATCTGCTGCTCGCCGATTACCCGCGCCAGTATTTCGATGAAGATCCGATTCCGCCGCTCGATGGCCGCAAGCCGTGGGTCATTCGCGAAGGATCGAGCAACGTGCGCGGCGCGCAGGTGTTCACGTATTCGCACGGACGGTTGTGGCACATCGTGCGGCAGCGTTACTTCGAAGTCGCCGTTGCGCCGGTCGTGGGGCAGGTGCAATTCACCGAAGGCTGGTACGGCGAAGAGAACAACGGTCTGGAGACGTTTCGCTGGATGGGCGGACGCGGCGTGGCGCGCCTGCAGCCATTGCCGCCGAAAGGCCGTCTCACATTCAACGGCTACGTTCCTCTCGACGCGATCCAATCACCGACGATCACGGTGACGTACAACGGCGCGGTGATCGATCGTTTCGTCGCGACGGAGCCGCAGTTCACGCGCACGTACGAGCTCGCGTCGCGCAACGACTGGAACGATCTCGTGTTCGAAACGTCGGAGTTCGTGAATCCCTCGAAGAGTGGCCGCGGCGCCGATCCTCGCGACCTCGGCATGCGCATCGATTATCTCGACTGGTCCGTTGCGGAGTGACATGGACATCAACACGCTGACGTTGCGTCACTCCGGCACTCTGCTCAAGCTCGCGTTGCGCAAGCTCGGGCGCATGATCGCCAGCATCGGCAAAGCGAAACAACCGCAGCGCGTTTCGAGCGAGCCATTGATCGATGTGAAACAACTCATCGCGAGTTCGTCGATCGAAGAACTGAATCACAAAGCGGAGCTCTACTTTCGCTCGCTGAACGACTGGGACTTTCATCTCGCGAAACCGTTCAGCACGATCAGCGATGCGCCGGGACTGCTCATCAACTTCGCGACGATGTTGCAGGGACTCGAGCTTGCGCCGGGATTGCGCCTGCTCGATTTCGGTGCGGGCACGGGATGGACGTCGCGGTATCTCTCGCAGCTCGGATGCGAAGTGATCGTGCTCGATGTCTCACAGACCGCGCTCGAGATCGCGAAGGAGTTGTATCGGCGCGAGCCGGTGATCGGCATCGCGCCCGCGCCGCAGTTTCTCTTGTTCGATGGCTATCGCATCGATCTTCCGGATGCGAGCATCGATCGCATTCTCTGCTTCGATTCCTTTCATCACGCGGTGAATCCCGATGCGATGCTGCGCGAGTTCGCGCGCGTGCTGCGACCGGGAGGCATCGCGGCGTTTGCGGAGCCGGGTCCCGATCACTCGCGACGTCCGCCGTCGCAGTTCGAGATGCGCACGTACGGCGTGATCGAGAACGACATCGACATTCACGCGATCTGGCGCACGGCAAAAGACGCGGGCTTCAGCGACATCAAACTCGCGGCGTACAACATCCCGCCGTTTCACGTCTCGCTCGATCAGTTCGACGAACTGCTGCGCGGCGGCGAGAGCTATCTGCGATTCGCGGAGAACACGCGCAGCTTTCTGCGCGACGTGCGCAACTTCTTCCTGCGGCGCGCGGGCGACGTGCCGCTCGATAGCCGGCGGCCCGAAGAGTTGTTCGCGGAGATCATGGTCGAGCTGGCGAGTGAAGCGCGAGCGGGTGAGCCGATTGCCATCCGTGCGCGGGTGCGGAACGCCGGACGTGCGCAGTGGCTGCCTTCCGCGAATCCGTATGGCGGTGTTTCGCTCGCGGCGCATCTCTACGCGCATCTCGACGGGAACGACGAGTTGCTCTCGTTCGATTACGCGTGGCAGTCCCTGAGTGAAACGGGAGTGGCGCCGGGAGAGAGTGTGGAGCTCGCGTTCGCGCTGCCGGCGCTCGAGGCGGGGAGTTACGTGATCGAGCTCGACTGCGTCGCGAACCGAGTGGCCTGGTTCGGCCAGCTCGGTTCGGACACGGTTCGTCGTGCGTTGACGATCAAGGCTTGAAGTCGAACGTCTGCGGCAGCCACGTCTTCACGCGCTTACCGTCTTTCATCGGCGACGTGAAATGCGCGCCGCGCATCGCGCGCACCGCGGCATCGTTGATGCCGAAGCGTGTTTCGCCGCGCAGCACTTTCACTTCCACCACGCGGCCGTTCTCGTCGATGAATGCGCTGACGATGACGGTCGCCGATACTTTCTGCTGACGCGCGAGCGGCGGATAGTTGAGCTGCATCGGACGCGTCGGACGCGGCACGACGTCGAGCGACGAAACGTCGATGACATCGCCTTCGCGCACCGCTGCACGAACGGGCGCCGGTGCGGGCGCAGTCGGCTGCGGGATCGAAACCGCGGGCGCGGGCTGCTGCTGGACCGGCGCGATTTGCTGCGGCGCCGGTGCAGGAGCTGTGTCCTGCCGCGCGGCGTCGCGACGCTGCTGATCGAGTTGCGCGGCGCTGATGTTCGGACGATCTTCCGCCGGTGCTGCAGACGCGACTTGCACCGGCGCTGTGGCCTGAGCAGGAGCAGGAGCCGGAGCATTCGTCGCCTGCTTGCGACGCAACTCGGCCATGTAGTCTTCCTGCAGCTTCATCATTTCCGCGTTCATCTTGTGGCGCACCGCTTCTTCGAACGCTTTCTTCTGCGCCTCGGGATCGACGACACCGGACGTCGTCGTGGCGGTGGTCGTCACTGCCGTCGTTGTCGGTGTGACCGCGATCGGCTCGGTGATGATGCGTTGCGGCGGCGGTGCGACCGGCGTGATCGCCGCGGCACTCGTCGTCTGCGCGGCCGGCTTCGCATCCGACGTCTTGCTCATGAACATGAACGCCGCGCCGCCTGCGATCGCGAGAATCACGATCGCTGCAATCGCGAGCGGCAGCTTGCTCTTCGACTTCGGCTCGGCGGTCGCGAACATCGCAGGCGCCGCGCTTTCCGGCAGCGGTGCCGAAACAATCGGCGCTGCCACGGGCGCGGGCTTTGGCGCTTCGAGATACGGCGCGATCGCGACCTTCATCTCTTTCTCGCGATCGCTCGTCTCGGCTTCCATCTCCTTTTTCAGAAGATTGCTGAGATAGAACGCGAGATTGAATGTCGTCGCCGAATACTTGCCGCCGTGTGCGAGCGCGGAGATCGCGCTCTTCATCTCCGCCATCGACGCGTAGCGCATCGACGGATCGAGATTGAACGATTTGTCGAGCACGACGCGAATGTCATCCGGAATTGCAGATCCGAGCGGCGTCTTCGCTGCGCGCACCGCGGCGACGAATGCACTCGCGGTCGCGGCATCCGGCGGTTCCTGTCCCGTCACGAGCAGGAAGAGAATCGCGCCCATCGAGTAAACGTCGTTCGTCTTCTGACCCGCGCGTTGCTCGGGCGAGAAGTAACGTCCGAGCTCCGACGAAATGTTCGGATCGCCGAGCGATGCCATGAGACCGTTGCCGAGGAGCTGGCCGCCGACGCGAATCTCACCGTCGTCGCTGATCCAGATGAATTGCGGCAACAGCGCGCCGTGCGAGAGTCGCGCGCCGGTGGTGTCGCGCATGTCCGCGATCGTTGCGAGCGACAGCGCGACTTTCTCCGCGATCACGATTGCCTGATCGATCGGCAGCGGATTCGGCGATGCGTCTTTACCGCCGCGACCGCGATCGATGATGTAGCGCAGCGAGCGCCCGCCCGCGTAATCCCACGCGATGAATGGCAGACCCGATTCGACGCCCGCGTTCTGCTCACGCACGAACGACGCGCCGTGCAGTTTCGGCAGGAACGACGATGCGGTGGTCGTGCTCGACGCGAGCGTTTCGCGATTGCCGTTCGTGAAGCGCCGCAACGCGAACGTTGCACCGAGCTCGGTGCCGTTGATTTTTCCGGCGCGCCAGAGCTCTCCGAGCGAATCGCCTTCGAGTTTTTTGAAAAGGATGTACGGACCGAACTGATCGTACGGCTTGTTGCGCGCAGCCATGTGAATCGGACCCCCGGAGTTATTTGTGTGAGGGGGGCAGGATACACCCGTTTTGGTGGCGTTCTGTGGCCGGAAATTTACTTTTTAGCCGCCTCGGCCTTGCGTTTGTCGCGGAAATACTGCCGCTGATACTTCTCCACGTTCGCCGAGTGCTCCTGCAGATTCGTCGAGAAGACATGCGAGCCATCGTTCTTCGCGACGAAGTAGAGGTACGGCGATTTTGCGGGCGCGGCAGCAGCGCGCAACGATGCGAGTCCGGGATTCGCAATCGGTCCCGGCGGTAATCCCGGCGTGCGATACGTGTTGTACGGCGACGCGATCTGCAAATCCACTTTGCGAATGTTGCCGTTCCAGCGTCCCGCGAGTTTCAGCGCGTAGATGACGGTTGGATCTGCGCCGAGGAGCATGCGCTTGTGCACGCGATTGATGTAGACCGATGCGACAAGCGGACGTTCCTGCGGAAGCTGCGCTTCGGTCTCGACGATCGACGCGAGCGTCACGGTCTGATGCGGATCGAGTCCCGTCGTGATGAGCGCGATCTCGCTGCCCCAGTGCTTGCGGAAGTTGTCGACCATCGCGTGCACGATCGTCTTCGCGGACGTGCCGGGATTGAACTTGTACGTGTCAGGGAAGAGATAGCCTTCGAGCGAGTCGGCCTGCGGTGCGATGTCGCGAATGAGATCGGCATCGCCCGTTTCTTTTTCCCAGTCTTCCTCGGTGCCGAGTCCTTCCGCCGCGAAGGCTTTGCCGATCGCGAATCGATCGAGACCTTCGCGAATCGTGATGGTCTTGAGAATCACATCACCGCTCACGAGTTTGTCGATCACATCGACCGCGCTGATGGATTCCTTGAATTCGTACACGCCGGCTTTGAGCGAATCGCGGCCGCGGAAGAGTTTCATGTAGACGAGCGGAATCCACTCGTCGCGCAACACGCCGTTCTTCTGCAGATGTTGAAGGATCGCGGCGGTGCGTTGTCCGCGCCGCACTTCGACGCGCTGTGCCGCGCCGCTCCAGCCTTTGTACGGCGTTCGCATCGCGCGCCAGAAAAACCATCCTGCGCCGATGCCAAGGAGCACGGCGAAGATGGCGATGGTGAAGAGGGACTGCAGAAACTTGCGGCAGCCCTTTTTCGGTTTACTGCGTGCGATGGCTTCCTCCGTCTTCGCCGCGTGAATCGAGATACGACTGCAGGATCACGGCGGCGGCGTACATGTCGATGTCTTTTTGTGCATCGCGTCGATTGCGGCGCGTGGCGCGCAGGCGCTCGGCCGCTTCGACGGTCGAGAGGCTCTCGTCCCAGAGCACGACCTCTTTGCAGGTTCGCTGCCTCAGCTCGTTCGCGAAGTCGTGAAACTTCTGCTCGGACGCGGAGGCGTGCATGCGCTTCGGGATGCCGAGGACGAATGAATTGGCTTCGAGCTCGCGCGCGAGAGTCTCGAGCTTCGCCACGACGTCGCCCTCATTGCGCAACACCGAATGCGGCGTAGCCATCACCTCGGAATCGCTGATCGCGATGCCGATCCTTCGCGCGCCGAGATCGATGCCGATGATCATCGGCGCGGATTGTAGTTGGTTGTCGGTTGGTGGTTGTCGGTAGTCGGGAGCGGGTTGATGCTTTCGGCGATTCACCTGATGTTGGCGAAGCGGTGCCCCCGACTACCGACTACCGACTCCCAACTACCGACTACAATCCGCCTCAACACCATGAAGAACTTCAATCTCGACGCCATTCTCGAGGCGATGCTGAAGGTTTCGGACCGGGTCTCCGATCTCAACTTCTCGGTGGGACGACCGCCGCAGGTGGAGGTCGACGGTCAACTTGTGCCGGTGAATTTTCCGGGGCTGCCGAGACTCACGCCGTTTCAGACCGAGATGATCGCGATGAACATGCTGCGCGGCGATCGTGAGCTCACGCGCACGCTGCTCACGAATGGCTCCGTCGATCTCTCGTACTCGATTCCGCGCAAGACGCGCTTTCGCGTGAACATCTTCGCGCAGCGCGGCACGTACGCGATCGTGCTGCGCGTGATTCCCGAAGGCGTGCCGACGCTCGAGATGCTCAAACTTCCGGCCGAGCTGCACAACATCCCGAAGCTGAAGAACGGCATCGTGCTCGTCACGGGACCAACGGGATCGGGCAAATCGACGACGCTCGCCGCGCTCATCAACGAGATCAATCACAACTTCGCGTATCACATCATCACGATCGAAGATCCGGTCGAATACATGCACAAGCATGTGAAGTCGACGGTGAATCAACGCGAGATCGGTGCGGACACGAAAACGTTCTCGCTCGCGTTGCGTGCGGCGTTGCGACAAGCGCCGAAGGTCATTCTCATCGGCGAGATGCGCGACGTCGAGACGATCGAGATCGCGATGGAAGCCGCGGAGACGGGACATCTCGTGCTGTCGACGTTGCACACGATCGATGCGGCGAAGACTGTCGATCGCATCGTCGGCGTCTTTCCGAAAGATCAGGAGCCGCAGATCCGCACGAGACTCTCGCAATCGTTCCGCTACATCATCTCGCAGCGACTGTTGCCGAAAATCGGCGGAGGTCGCATCGCGGCGCTGGAGCTTTTGAAATCGACGATGCGCACGCGCGACTACATCATCAAAGGCGAGACTGAAGGACGCTCGCTCATCGATGCAATGCATGATGGCGCGGTCGACGGCATGCAGACATTCGATGATGAGATCGAGAAGTTGTGGCAGCAGGGCGTGATCAGCAGAGAAACCGCGCTTGCCTACGCGACCAATCCGACGAACCTCGCGCTCCGTCTGAGCGACGACGCACCGCAAACCACGCGCGGCGATGACAACTCGATGCTGTCGATGCTGGAGTAACGAGCGACATGAAGATCACGTGCACCAACTGCCAGAAAGCGCTGTCGATCGACGAGACCAAACTGCCGATGCGCGAGGTCTCGTTTCCGTGTCCCGTGTGCAAGGCGAAGCTGACGGTGGATCGTCGCGAGCTCGAAGGCGGTGCCGCGGCAGCAGCTCCTGCGCCCGCGCAAACGCAAACGCATTCGCATCACGAGGAAGACGATCACGCGAACGACTTCGGTGAGAAAGCGCTGATCGTCGGGAAGGATGATCCGCTGCTGCGCCAGGCGTCGAAGCTCATCGGATACCTGCCGGTGGGGCATGCGGATCCCGCCACGGCGCGCGAGTACTACATGCAGGAGTTTCCGCATGTCGTGTTCATTCATCCGCCGCAGCTCACCGCGCCGCCGCTCGATTCGATGACGGCGATCATCTCGCTCGCGCCGGTCGATCGCCGGAAATCGTTTTTCATTCTGATCGCGGACAACCTGCGCACGTTCGACGGCAACGCGGCCTTTCTCTACGGCGTGAATCTCGTCGTCGCGACAAAAGACCTCGGGCAATTCACCGAGATCTATCGCGAGGCGCACAACGCGCACGAGCGTTTGTACGCGAGCGTGAATGCCGTCAATCGCGAGAAACACCTCTCGTGAAATGAAAACGGACGCCGTGATGGCGTCCGTTTCTCGCGTCCCTCGCGTTGCTCGGGATGACATGCGCATACTCAGCGCGTCACTGCGATTGCACGCCCTCGGGGTACTGCACGAACGTACCGTCCGAAAAGATGATGTCGCAGTCGTAATCCGTCGTGACGATCACCTGATTCGTGTTGGTCGTGCCCGCGGTTCGATCGGCACCGTACGATTTGATCGAATACGACGACGTCGTGGCGCCGACGCGGAACTCGACATTCCAGCCGTCGTACTGCGGGACGTGTTTCATGTACGTCGGTTCGAGACCACTCGCGATCGTCGAGATCGTATTCGTCGCGTCCGGCCATGAGATGCCCGCGGCGTTGTACTGGTTCAAATCCGTGGCACGTGCTTCCCACGCCGTACCGACACTGCGCATATCTGCCATGGTCCGCTTCTGCCGCGCGCGCTGCATCGCGTTCAGCAGATTCGGAATGGCGATCGCTGCGATGATCCCGATGATCGCTACGACGATCAGGAGCTCGATCAGCGTGAAACCTTTGTCACTCCTCCTCATTGGACCTCCTCTTCTCTGAGGCCCCTCAGCGCAAGCGATATACCACTTTGCGGAAATCTGGAAGTGATTTGATTTCAGAGGATTAGGGCAAAGCGCGGCATTTTGAAAGGACTAAATTGGACGTTAATTCGGCCCAAAAGTGACAACGATTGTCAGTGATGTCCGGATGGAGAAATGCCAGAAAAACAAAAACGGGCGCCGAGAGAGGCGCCCGTTCGAGAACCGGTCGTGGGCCGGCGTGAAACTACTGGGACTGGACGCCTTCCGGATAGAAGACGAAGTTGCCTTCCGAGAAGAGGATGTCGCAGTCGAAGTCGTTCGTGGTGGCGACGGTGCCGGTGTTGTTGGCTTCCTGGAACGTCTTGTCGGCGCCGGCCGAGATGATCGAGTAAGAGCTCGTCGCGATACCGACCTGGAATTCTTTGTTCCAGCCGTCGAAGGTCGGAACCTTCTTGACGTAGGTCGGCTCGAGGCTGCCCTTGAGGCTCGCGCTGATCGCGGTCGACGGGGCGGGCCAGGAGATACCGGCGGCGTTGTACTGGTTGACGTCCGTTGCGCGAGCTTCCCAGCCGGTTGCGATCGTACGCATGTCGGCCATGGTGCGCTTCTGACGCGAACGCTGCATTGCGGTCAGCAGGTTCGGGATAGCGATGGCGGCGAGGATACCGATGATCGCCACGACGATCAGCAGCTCAATGAGGGTGAAACCTTTCTGCTTCCTTTTCATTAAACCTCCTATGGTCATCGCCCTAAGGGCAATCGGTATACCAGTGTGTTAGGAAAAGTAAACTGCTGATTCTGAGCAACTTATTGCCGACCGCGACGGTTCTCTACAGGGTGTTCTGACGGTTTTTGTAGCGAGTGCGTGACAATCCTTGTCAGTCGCCCCACGACCAGTCCCGGACGACGTTTTTCATCAGCTCAATCCCCTCCAGAAAATGGTCGAGACGGATGCGCTCGTCCACACCGTGAATCGAGATGGACTGACCGAAATTGACGGGATAGGGAGAAACGCCGTAACAGACGATTCCGCGGGGACGCAGGAACCGCGAATCACTCGCGGAACGGTATCCGAGCTGCGGTCCCACCGGTGCTTTGTAGCGGCGCTTTGCTTCGCCTTCGATCAGCGTGAAAAGCCGCGTGTCGGTTGGCGAGATCGGCGCCGGACCTTCTTTCGACCAAACTTTGTAAATGTGCACGTTCATCGGTTCGGCGAGCTTCTGAAGCCACCCGAGGCGCGCGTCGGGATCTTCGTCCGGGAGATTGCGGAGATGGATATCGAGGCGCCATTCGCCCTCGCGAAAATACGTATCGGACGCCCAGATCGTGTTCTGCGTCAGATCGCGGTAGGGAGTCGGAAGGATCCAGAACGTTCCGTCCGCGACGGCACGATCCACGTCTTCGAGCTGCGCGCGATACGCGAGACGGGAAGGCGCAGCGCGACGGAAATACTCGCGCACGACCGGCAGAATTCTCTCCGGAAGTCGCGGTTGCATGTACGGCTCGAGTGCGATCCGGAATCGGCGAAGCGTATTCACGTCGCCACCGCCGACCGTGACTTTTACGACCTGCTTGCCGCCGACTTCGATGCCGTAATACGTCATTCGTTCGCGCAGGATCTCCGTCACTCCGCCTTCGGTGATGCCGTACTGCACATCGGCGAAGACGTCGGGACGATTCTTCAGCAGCCACTGCATGCCGAATTCGCTGCCGGTTTCTTCGTCGGCGGTGGCGAGGAGCACGAGATCGTGGTCGGGTGCTTTGCCGCTCTTCGCGATTTCGAGGAACGCGAAGAGCTGGCAGAGACCGATGCCTTTCATGTCGAGCGTGCCGCGTCCCACCATCGAGTCTCCGACGATCTTTCCTTCGAACGGCGGGTTCTTCCACGTTCCGTTCGGCGGAACGACATCGATGTGATGAAAGAGCATCAGCCCTTCGCCGCGATTCTTTCCGGCGATGCGCGCGTAGACGTTGAGACGATTGGGCGCGGACGCGATGAGCTCCGCGTGAACGCCGTTCTTCTCGAGGTATGCCACGAGCCAGCGCGCGCCGTTCGCCGCGCCTTCGGGCGTGGACGAATCGATGCGCACGTACTCCTGCAGCAGCAGAACTTCCGGCGTGACGATGGCTTTCTTCGGAATGTAGCTCTGGTCACGGCGCAGCTCCGCTTTCGTGCGCTCGCTCCAGAGATAGATACCCGCGGTCGCGCCGATCGCGACGAGCACGAAGATCGCCGCGGCGATTCGTTCGTTGCGGTGCCTTCGTTTTTTTCGCGCGAGCTCGTCGTCGGTCATCGTGCTGGCGACATTTTGCGCCGTCGCATGAACGCGGCGAGCAACAGAATGGCGGCGGATCCGCCGGAGATCTGCATCGCGGCAACGGCGATCGTGTTTCGGTAGCGCATCTCGATGCGATGTTTGCCCGCCGGGACGTCGATGCCCTGGAACGCAATGTTCGTGACGCGTGCGTCGACTCGTTTGCCATCGATCGTCACGGTCCAGTACTTGTGCGGCGTGACGCTCATGACGAGATACGAGTTGCCGAAGCTCTCGACGTCGATCGTGGCGGTGTTTGCGGTCTCACGCCATCCGCGCACGATGCCTTTCGCCGGCACGAACGATTTGCCCCGCACGAACGCGACGCTGCGGCTGTAGCTGCCGTCGATCAGTTTGCGAACGAAATCCTTGCGATCGCGAATGGTGACGAGTTGATTGGCGAAGTAGTAGCGCGGCTGCAGATCGACCGGCACGAATTGCAGCGGCTCGGCCGATTTCATCTTTCCTTTGACGCGCTTCTTTTCGTCTTCGAACGATTTGTACAGCGCGCGGTAGCGCACATTCGACATCGCGACGAACGGTTTCCACCAGTCGGTGCGGCCGGAGCGTTTCACGTCCCAGACGGAATCGGTGAGATCGATCGATGGCAGCAGCGCGGTTTTGTCGTAGTCGCGTTCCATCGCCATCGAGAGGCCGTGTCCCGCGGGCGTCATCGGATAGAGGCCGTTGCGCACGATCCAGTAGACCGCATCCCCCGTCGAGAAGAACTTTCTCGCCGGCTCCTCGGTACCGTACCAATCCGCCTCATGAAAAATGCGGTATCGCGTGCGATCGCCTTCGAGATGACGCATCGACGCCGGTTCTTTCGTGAAGAACTCCGCGGGCATGCGCGGATTGAGCTCGTGCACGACCGGGAGAATGTCGGCGATCACGAAGATCGCGAGCAACGCGAGCCACAAGCGACGCTTCAGCGTGCGCATCGACCAGAGCAGGCCGAAGAGAATCGCGCCACGCGCGGCTGCGATCATCCAGCCGTGATGCGACATCTCCGTCATCACCGCAGCGCCGGCACCTTTGAGTCCCCACAGTTTCTGAAAGAGCGCGCCGTACAGCGGTGTGAATCCGAAGAGCGCGAGCGCTGCGGCGACGAGCGTCGTCGCGGCGACGAATCCCATCGCAGACTCGCGAATCGCTTCATCGCCGTCGAGCATTTTGTCGAGCAGTTGCGAGGCGAAGACGATGATCGCGAAGACGCCGATCAACGCGAATTTCTCGGGATAACGAATCGACGTCGCGATGCCGGCGTCGTAGAGAAACTGCAGCAGCGGCGTGTGTCCGCCGAGAGCCATCAGCAGCGAGAACGCGCAGAGAATCAGCACGAAGCGGCCGCCGCGCGGCTTCACGAAGATCGCGCCGACCGTCAGCGCCGTCACGAGCAGACCCGCGTAGATGTTGAAGAGAAACGGCGAGCCCATGCCGGGATAGAGACCGCCGGCCCAGTACCACGTGACGCGATCGACCGACATGCGGCCTAGGAAATTCGGATAGATGAGCTCCGAGAGTTTTGCCCACGGAAAACTCCACGCACTCACGAGCGAGAAGTCGAACGTGCGCGAACGCGCGGAATCACCGACGTGATCGATCGCGGGAAGCAGTTGCGCGGCGCCGACCGCAATCGCCGCGACGGAGATCAAGCCGATGAACAACACGCGCGCGAACATCTCCGGTACCGCGTGCTTCCACGACAAGCCCCAGTCTTTCGCCGCGTACCAGCCGCGATAGAGCGCGTACATGCCGAGGAGAAAGCCGGTCTGCATGACCGTGGTCGGCTCGCTGACGAGAAATTGCAGTCCGAGAAAAATCGCGGAGAGCGAGAAGTCGCGCAACGTAGGTCGTAAGAGAAATCGCCGCACGAACAAACAGGTGAGTGGCAGCCACGCGGCACAGAAGAGAATCGGCAGAAGATTGATGTACGAGAGGTAAATGCCGCCGAGTCCGAATGCGAGTGCGCCGAGGAATGATGCGTAGACGCGCAGCTCCATCGATCGCAGCAGCGCGTACATGCCGAGGAGTCCGATGTAGACGTGCACGAGGAGGTGCAGTCGATAGCCGAGGTCGTAGCTCGGGAGAAGAATGAGCCACGTCAACGGATAGAAGACTTCGTGCTCGGGATTCGCGGCGATCGGTTGTCCTGCCGCGAACTGCCGGTTCCACCACGGAAACTCACCGTGCTGCACGATGTCGCGCAGGACCTGCTTCGTCGGGTAGTAGTAGCGCGTGAGATCGCGCATGTAGAAGTTGCCCTTGCCGGCAAAGACATCGGCGAAGAACAACGTTGCGATGAGCGCGAGCAGCGCTACGGCGAGCCAGTCGTGTCGACGCGATTCCGTCACAGGGCGCGCATTGTACCGATGAGGGCGTTGCGCACGGCGACGATTACGACACGACGGCCGCGGGCTTCGCGGATGCGACGCGGTCGCGGAAGATCGGATGCGACCAGATTTTCTTCTTGTGCAGCTTGTAGAAGAACATCGTCTTCAGAATCGAGAGACCGTAGCGGCAGCCTTTGACGAAGCCGACCTGCGAGGCTTCATCGAAGTAGCGCGTCTGGATCGGCACTTCCTGAATGCGCAGTTCCTTCGCGACGGCCTGCGCAATGATCTCGGTGTCGAACACGAAGTCATCGGAGTTCGCGTCGTAGTTGACGGTCTGCAAAAACTTCTTCGAGTACGCGCGGAAGCCGGAGTGATACTCGCTGAGATAAACGTAGAACGTCGCGTTCTCGACCATCGTCAGGAAGAGATTCGCGAAGTATTTCCACTTCGGCATGCCGCCTTCGATCGGGCGACCGCCGAGCATGCGCGATCCGAACACCGCATCGCATTCGCCTTTGAGCAGCGGCTTCACGAGTTCGGGAATGATGGTCGGGTCATATTGATGGTCCGGGTGGACCATGACCATGATCTCGCCGCCCATCTCTTCGATCGCGGTGCGATAGCAGGTTTTCTGATTGCCGCCGTAGCCGCGGTTTTTCTGATGCACGACGGTCTTGATGCCGAGCTCGCGGGAGAGCTCGACCGTGCGGTCTTTCGAGCAGTCATCGACCAGCAGGATCTCGTCGACCCAGTCTTTCGGGATGTCGTCGAAGGTGGCCTGCAGGGTTTTCTCTGCGTTGTACGCGGGGAGAACGGCGATGACTTTTTTCTCGTGGAGCGGCATTTTGCGCGCGGACAATAACACAGCGGATTACGCGCGCAGTCCCGCCCGCACGAGGTCGCTGACCACCACTCCGTTCTCCGCGCAGAGATCCGCGATCGCGCGATACGCCTCGAGGCGTCGTCCTTCCTGGAGCATGCCGATCACATCGAGCGCGATGAGCTCGTCGAAGAAACGTTTGCGATCGGGATCGTTCGGGAGTTTCGGCGAAGACTTCGCGGCCTCGCGCAACGATCCGAGAATGTCGTTCACTTCGGCGTACTCGGGACCGATCGTTTCCTGCAGATCGTGTTTCACGAGTCGCGCGAACGCTGGCGATTTGCCGCCGGTGGAGACCGCGATCTGAATCGAGCCGTTCTCGACGATCGCCGGAACGATGAAGTCGCACAACGAAGTGTCGTCGACGACATTGACGAAGATGTTTCGCGCGCGGCAGTCGTGCGCGATGCGTTCGTTGATCGCGGCACTGTTGGTCGATGCGATGACGAGCGCCGCACCTTCGACGTCATTCGTTTCGTACGTGCGCGATCGCAGCGTGAGCCGGCCTTCGTTCGCGGCACGTTCGATGTCGCTCGTGACCTCTGGCGAAATCACGGTGACGCGCGCGCCGTGATGCAGCATCGTTTCGACTTTGCGCGCGCTCACGCCACCGCCGCCGACGATCACGACGTGCCTGCCTTCGAGATCGAGAAAGATCGGATAGTACGGATGCTCTCTGCCCACGATACGAATCTCACTCCGCGGAAGCCGCGGCGTCAATCGGTGCGCGGCGAACGAACAGGAACAATCCGAGGAGCGAGGCGATGCTGATGGCGCCGCTCGCAGCGATCAGCGGATTCGCGTAACGCATCTCGATGACGTGTTTGCCCGGCGGCACGATCACGCCCTGATACGCGACATTCGTGCGAATCGCGTTCGTCTCGACGCCATCGATCGTGATGCGCCAGTACTTGTGCGGCGTGACGCTCATGACGAGAAACGCGCGTCCCAGCGCTTCGACTTCGAAGCGCGCGCTCTGAGTCGTTTCGTGCAGCGCGGTGATGCGCGCGGGCGCGGGCGCAAATGTCGGGGCTTCGATGAACGTCACGCCGGGCACGTAGTTGATGCGTTTCAGTTGCTCGACGAAATCGCGCCGATCGCGAATCGTGATCAATTGTCGTGCGAACCAGTAGCGCGGATTTTTTCCAGCGAAGCGAAACTCGACCGGTTGCAACTCGCGCAGATCTTTTGTCTCCGCGAACGCGCGTTCCGCATCGCGATAGACGATGAAGTAGTGCACGTTCGACATCGTTACGGCTTTCTTCAGCCACTTGCGATCGGTGTCTGAGAGGTCGGCGAACGCGGCGCGCAGGTCTTCGGAGGGCGCGAGCGTCGTGAGATCGAAATCGTTGTCGAGCACGAGTCGATAGCCGTACGTCGCACCCGAGTACGGCGTGAATGCGTTGCGGCGAATCCACGCGGCGTTCGGCTGCGGTTTGTAATACGCGTCGCTTTTTGCCGCGCTGCCGATGTCATCGCCGAGGTGATAGATGCGGTAGTCGTCGCGATTGCGAGGCAGCACGCGCGAGAACGCGGGCTCGTCGTAGTACGACGCATCGACGTGCGGCGCGAATTGCGGCACGAGACTGCCAACATCGGCGAAGACGAACAACACGAGGATCGCGCGTGCGAGCACCGCGCGCATGCGCGGCATCGCGAAGACGATCAACAACAGCGCAAGCGCGCGCGCTGCGGCGACGATCCACGTGCCGCGCGCGACTGGCAAGCGCGCAGTGACGTCGAATCCATCCGGCACTTTGAACACGACGCGGAACAGCGGCTCCCAAATCGATGTCGATGCGAGGATCGCGACGATGCAGGAGATCGCGGCGATGCCGATCACCGCAAATCGCATCGCGCGTTGCGCATTCGTATCGCCGCACAGCACGTCATCGAGCGCGCGTCCCGCGAACACGACGCTCGCGAAGATGCCCATGATCGCGAACTTCTCGGGATAACGAATCGCGTTCGCGACACCAGCATCGAACAACAGGCGCAGCAGCGGTGTGTGCGAGCCGATCGCGGCGAGCAATGAAATCGCGGCGATCGTGAGAAAGAGCGCGGTGCCGCGTCGTCGCGTTGCGAGTCCGACGATCACGCCGCAGACGATGAGCAGTCCCGAGTAAACGCTGAAGAAGAATGGCTTGAGCAGCGCGGGATAGACCCCCGCGCCCCAGTACTCTTCGACCGCGATCGGATCCGCTTTGCCGGTGAGCTCGGGGTTGATGAATTCGGCGATGCGCACCGGCGGCATGCTCCACTTCTCGACGACTTTCCACGGAAGTCCGCGCGCACGCACGGAGTCTTTGAAGTGATCGAGTGTCGGAATGATTTGCACCGCGGCGATCAATGTTCCGGCGATGCACATCGCCGCGACGAGTCCGAGTTTTCGCGGGATGCTGCCGCGTCCGTGAAAGAGCGCGTAGAGGCCGAGCAGCGCGCCGGTTTGCAACGTGGTCGTCGGTTCCGCGACGAGCAGCTGCAAACCGAGAAACACGACCGCGAGTGCGAAGTCGCGTCGCGTTCCGCCGCGCAACACGCGTCGCGCGTACAAACAAATCCACGGAATCCACGCGGTGCTGAAGAGAAACGGGAAGAGATTCAGTCCGGAGATCAGCAATCCGCCGAGGCCGAAGGACAACGCGGCAAGCACGGAGGCCGTTCGGCCCGTTTGCATGGAACGCAAAAGCGCGTATATGCCGAACGTGGCGATGTAGAGATGCGCGAGCGCGTGCAGATGAAAGCCGAGGTTGAAGCTCGGAAGAAAGATCAGCCACGTGAGGGGATAGAACAGCTCGTGCGCGGGGTTCGCGGCGAGTGGTTGTCCCGCGGCGATGAATGGGTTCCAGTACGGAAACTCGCCGCGCGCGACGATCTCGCGCAACACGTGACGAAGCGGGTAGTGATACGAGGCGACGTCACGCGTGTAGAGGACGTTGAGGCCGAGGAGGATGTCGGCGAAGAGAAGCGTGGGGAGCGCGGCGAGAATCACCCACGCCACCCACTCTTTCTTGCGCTCTGAATCCACGTCAGTAAATCGGGAAGCGGTCGCAGAGCGACTTCACTTCGGACTTCACGTTCGCGATGACATCGGCATCGCCCTTCGAATCGAGGACGCGCGCAATGAGCTCCGCAATCGTCTTCATCTCCGCCTCGGCCAGACCGCGCGTCGTGACCGCGGGCGTTCCAATGCGAACGCCACTCGCCACCATCGGCTTGTTCTGATCGAACGGGATCGTGTTCTTGTTGACCGTGATGCCGGCCGCTTCGAGCATGTTCTGCGCGTCTTTGCCGGTGATGCCTTTCGAGAAGACATCGGCCATGAAGAGATGATTGTCGGTGCCGCCGGAGACGATGCGGAAGCCGGTGCCGCCGACCGCGGTCGCAAGCGCTTTCGCGTTCTTCACGACCTGTCCCTGATACGCGCGGAACTCATCGGAGAGCGCTTCTTTGAACGCCACTGCCTTCGCCGCGATGATGTGCACGAGCGGTCCGCCCTGCACGCCGGGAAAGACGGCGCGATCGAGATCCTTCGCGTGCTGTTCCTTGCAGAGCACGAGGCCGGAGCGCGGTCCGCGCAATGTTTTGTGCGTGGTGGTGGTGACGAAGTCGGCGTACGGAACCGGCGACGGATGATGTCCGGTGACGACGAGACCGGCGATGTGCGCGATGTCCGCCATCATCAATGCGCCGACGCTGTCGGCGATCTCGCGAATGCGTTTGAAATCGATCACGCGCGAGTACGCGGAGGCGCCGCAGATGATCATGCGCGGCTTGTTCTCTTCCGCGATCTTCTGCATCTCGTCGTAATCGATGAGCTCATCTTCCTTGCGCACGCCGTACGCGACCACTTTGAAATCGCGGCCGCTGTACGACAGCGGATGGCCGTGTGTGAGATGGCCGCCGTGCGAGAGGTCCATGCCCATGATCGTGTCGCCCGGCTTGAGCATGGCGAAGTAAACGGACATGTTGGCCTGCGAGCCGGAGTGCGGCTGCACGTTGGCGTGCTCGGCGCCGAAGAGTTTCTTCGCGCGCTCGATGGCGATGGTCTCGACGACGTCGGTCGGTCCGCAACCACCGTAGTACCGCTTGCCGGGATAGCCCTCGGCGTATTTGTTCGTGAATACCGAGCCCATCGCGGTGAGCACGGCGTGCGAGACGTGGTTCTCGGAAGCGATGAGCTCGAGAGTGTCGTTCTGGCGCGCGGTCTCGGTGCGAATCGCATCCGCGATTTCGGGATCGACGGCGTCGATGTCGCGATGCAGGAATTCGCGTCCCATCGCGGCGGCTCGTTCTTCGTGGATCGTGGTCATGACAGGTATCGCTCCTCGGTCGCGCATTCTATAGTTGGCCCGATGTTTCGACGCATTCCGTTTGCGGCGCTGCTGCTCGTCGCCGTGGCCGCAACGGCGTGGTACGGCTTCTTCTTTTTCGGCGACAACTTCGTCGCGTACTTTCCGATGAAGTTGCTGACGTCGCAGTCGTGGCGTCACGGCGAGGTTCCGTACTGGAACTTCTTCCTGAGCGCGGGCCAGCCGCTCGCGGGAAATCCGAACGCGCTCGCGTTCTATCCGCTCGACGTTTTGTATCTGTTTCTGCCCGCGCACGTCGCGTTCAATCTGCACTTTCTGATTCACGCGATCGGCGGTGCGTTTGCGATGCGCGCGTTGTGCCTCGCGCGCGGCACGTCGAGAGAATCAGCGACGTTCGCGGCAATCGTGTACGCGCTGAGCGGCGTCGTGATCTCATCGTTCGCGTTCTACAACCTCGTCGTGGCCGTGGCGATGATTCCGCTCGCGCTGCTCGCCGTCGAGCGACGTTCCGTTCCGCTGCTCGGTGTCGCATTCGGTCTGCTGATTCTCGCGGCGGAACCGGTGACGCTTCTCGGTGCGCTGATTCCGGTCGCGATCTCGTCGTGGCGCCGTTTTCCGATTCGCTCGCTGGCAATGAGTGTGGCGATCTCCGCGATCGTCGCCGCGCCGCAGCTCATCGCGTTTTTCGAAATCTCCGGCGATGTGAATCGCACCGCGGGCATCGATCCGGCGAACGTTCTCGGAACCGCGTTGTCGCTCAAACGCATCGCCGAGATCTTCGTGTGGCCGTTGTCGGGATCGCTGATGGATTCGCAGGGCGGCGCGCATCGCGTGCGTTTGTTCTCGACGATTTTCATCGGCGTGATCGCGTTGCCCGCGTTGTGGATCGCATTGCGAAAGCGATCGCGATTTGTATTCGCGGCGCTGTTGGTGTTGTTTCTCGCGGCGTCGAATCCGATCGTGACCGCGGCGGTGATTCGATTCGAGTGGTTGCGTCTCGGTCGCTATCCCGAAAAGTTCGTGCTGCCGATGACGGTGGTCATCGTGATGCTGATCGGCGAGTACTTCGATCGCGCGCGTTTTCGCAAAGCGTGGATCGCGATCACGTTGCTGCCGCTTGCATGGGCCGCGTATCGCGCGATGCCGATCGACTGGTTCTCGCTCTATCACTATCCGCAAGTCACGCCGCGACGCGCGTTCATTCGTCCCGATCCGAAAACCGGAATCGTTTCCGCGCGTGAAGAAGCGCGGCAACGCACGCGCGATCTCGAGCCGCTGTGGGCGATGCCGATCGGCATCAACTATCTGATGATGCCGGCGGGCGACGGGATTCAATCGCGACTCACGTACATCGCGGTCTCGCGCTTTCACAACGGACCGGTGAAGACTCCGTACTTGCAGATCGCGGGTGCGGATGTGCCGGGTGCGTTGCCGGAGGCGATGATCGTGCCGCGCACGGTTGTCGCGAATTCCGTTCATGAAGCGGTGCGTGTGATCGAGTCGCCCGCGTTCGATCCGCATCGCGAAGCGGTCGCGCCGTTCGGGTTTGCATCCGCGCCGGCGCGCATCACGAAGTATCAGCGGGATGGACAAACGATCACGATCGATGTCGATGCACGTGGTCCCGCGTTGCTGTTCGTGAATCAGACGTACTTCAAGTCGTGGGTGGCGATGATGGATGGCGAGGAGCTGCCAATCGTCTCACTCGATCTCGATCGTCTCGGCGTGCTCGTTCCGCAAAGTGGCCGCGTCGTGCTGCGCTTCGGTCGTTATCGCGTCGCGGTTGCGATCGCGACGGCGTTGTCATTTCTCACGGTCGCGGCAATCTTCCTTCGCGAGCTGATCGAAAAACGCAATCGCGGCGCCGGCGAGGTAGAGCGATCCGGTGATGACGATGTGTCGCTCGGGCGCGCCTAACGCAGCGCGAAACGCATCATTCGGATTCGCGATCGCGATCGCATTCGCGAACGAATCGGCTTTCACGGAACGCGGCGGATACGGTTCCGTCGCGATGATGCGATCGAACAACGGAAAGAGTGTTTCGACGACGGGCTGCACGTCTTTGTCGCTCATGATTCCGAACACGAGCAGCCGCGGATGCGGAACGTTTTTGTCGAAGAACGGCGCGGTCTGCGCGACCGCGTGCGCGTTGTGACCGCCGTCGATCCAGAGTTCCTTGCCGTGTGTTTCGATGCGCTCGAGGCGTCCGCGCCAGCGCGTGTTCGCAACGCCGCGCGCGATCGCATCTTCGTCGATGCCGAGCTCTCGCGCGGTGCGCACCGCGAGCGCGGCATTGCGTTTTTGAAATTCACCGGCGAGCGGTGAGTCGTGTTCTTCCGTGACGTGAATGACGCGCGCGCCGAATTGCGCGGCGCGTTTGCGAATGACGTCGAGCACGATTGCGTCGTCATTCGTCGTCAGCACGATCGCGTTGCGATGAATGACGCCGGCCTTCTCGCGTGCGATCGCGCGCAACGTGTTGCCGAGGTACTCCATGTGATCCATGCCGACGGGCGTGATCACACTCGCGATCGGCTTCACGACATTCGTCGCATCGAGACGACCGCCCATCCCAACTTCGAGCACCGCGATGTCCACCTTCGCTTTCGCGAAGGCTATGAATGCGAGCAATGTGAGCGCTTCGAAGTACGTCGGCGTGATGTCGATGCGCTGCGCGGCGTCTTGCATCGCGACGATGCTTTCGTTCAGCAATGCGTCGTCGATGTTGCGGCCATCGATCGTCCATCGCTCACGAATGTCGACGAGGTGCGGAGAGGTGTAGTGCGCGGTGCGTTTGCCGGATGCAGTGAGAATCGCCGCGAGCATCGCGGACGTCGAGCCTTTGCCGTTCGTGCCCGCGACGATGATCGATGGATACGCGTGTTGCGGATTGCCGACCGCGCGCAGGAGTGCGCGCATGCGATCGAGTCCGGGGCGGATGCCGCTGCCCTGGAGCGAGTCGAGCCAGTCGAGCGGCGTCACGGCTTACTTGCCGGTGAAGAAACGGAGGAAGCGGCCGATGGCCGGCTTCATCTCCGCGCGCGGCGTGATGAGATCGACCATGCCGTGCTCGACGAGGAACTCGCTGCGCTGGAAGCCTTCCGGCAGCGTCTGACGAATGGTTTGTTCGATGACGCGCGGGCCCGCGAAGCCGATGAGCGCTTTCGGTTCGGCGATGTTGAGATCGCCGAGCATCGCGTACGACGCGGTGACGCCGCCGGTGGTGGGATCGGTGAGGATGGAGATGTACGGCAGGCCCGCGTCGCTGAGTCGCGCGAGTGCCGCGGAGATTTTCGCCATCTGCATCAGCGAGAGGATGCCTTCCTGCATGCGCGCGCCGCCGGAGCAGGAGACGATGATCATCGGCTCTTTCTTTTCGATCGCGCGCTCGATGGCGATGGTGATTTTCTCGCCGACGACCGAGCCCATCGAACCGCCCATGAAGTTGTACTCCATGGCGCAGATGACGAGCGGGATGCCTTCGAGTTTGCCTTCGGCGCAGAGCACGGCATCGCCGGTGCCGACGCGCGACTGGTAGACGCGAAGACGATCGGCGTAGCGTTTGGTGTCGCGGAATCCGAGGGGATCGCCGGAGCGGATGTCGGTGGCGAATTCCTTGTACTTGTTGTCGTCGAAGAGAACTTCGAAACGCTCACGCGCGGTCAGACGGAAGTGATAGCCGCACTCGGGGCAGACGTTGAGATTCGCTTCCACTTCTTTGCGGTAAACGATCTCTTTGCAGTCATCGCACTTGACCCACAATCCCTCGGGGATCGCGACCTGTTTTTCGACAGCCTCTTTCGGCTTCTTTTCCTTCCGAAACCACGCCATGGCGCGCGACGATAGCACAGGGGCGGCACCGCCGCCCGCGCTTGTTGTGCCTTCTACCGCGTTTCCGAAACCGGCGTACGCGCGTGTGCCGCCACGGCCGCGATCAGCAGTGCCAGCAGTGGCGTTTGAATGACACGCGGCGACGAGCTTTCGATCCACCACACCGGATCCGGATAGTGCACGTAGAAGTACACCGTGGCGCAGCAGGTGAGGAGGAAGATCGACAGCGGCACGAGCGCCTTACGCACGTTCCCGAATGCGATGAGCACGATCGGTACGAGCCACGGCAACCACCACAGCTCGAACTTCGCGACTTTCGCGAGCGTCTTCAGCACGACCGGCAAGGTCTCGGGATACATCGGCAGCGCGGCGCCGCGATACATCCACAGCAGATCGTTGTGAAAGACGAACAGCATCCAGCCGCCGATGAGAATCGCGGCGGGGATTGCGGCGATCACCGCGCGTTTGAGGTTGCGCTGGATGAGCACGATCGTGAGGAGTGTCGCGATCGCGAACGTCGTTCCTTCGAGCTTCGTGAAGACCGCGCCCGCGAGTCCGATCGTCGTGACGAGCGTTTGCGCGCGTGGATCGTCGAGGAACGTGAGTCCGGCGATAACCATCGCTTCGAACAGCAGCAGCGGCGGTTCCGCGCATCCCGCGGGATACGCGAGCGTGTACGTGAACGACAACGTTGCGGCGACGAGAAGTGTGCCGTAATCATCACGACTGAATCCGCGAATCACGCCTAACAACGCGAGGAACAACAACGGCGATGCGAGCACGCCCGCCCACCACGAAAGTTGATGCGAGAACGTGTTCGAGTACGCGAGCAACAGCGTCTGCAACGGTGGGTAATCGACGGTGAGTTGTGGATATGCTTTCAACACCGCGGGATC